>JBDHMR010000427.1:0-2539 GCA_039656035.1 Gemmatimonadota bacterium | reverse complement strand
CCTTCGACCATGATCACGGCCCGTTCATCGACCTCGAGCGGGGCGTCGCCGGCCAGGAAATCGTCCGAGCTGACGAGCCGGAATCCCGTCTTGGCGAATTCCGCGTGGGTGGCGTCGTTGCGGCGATAGCTGATTACGGTACCCGGACGCACCGCCAGGAAGTTGCAGGCGGAACTCCACTGTTCCCGTTCTTGATGAACCCGGTCCTCACCGCCGGCGAAGATCGGTTCCATCGGCATCCCCACTTCGCGCAGGGCCTCGAAAAAGCCCGGCATTTCCCGCACGCCGGCCTGACCCTTTCTGCGATGTAGCACCGCTCGCCGCTGCGGGCCCACGAAGTAGGGCGGGAAGATGGCGCACAGTTCGTTGTCGACCTGAGAGAAGATCATGTCGAGGTGAATGGCCGTGGGCGCCCTGGGCATGACCAGGACCAGAATGTCCGTGGCTATTCCCGAGTCGAACACCAGGTCGCACAACGCGTCGATGCCTGCGGGGGAGGTCCGCTCGCTGAAGCCGACGAGAAGCAGGTCGTGGCGCAGGCGGTGGACGTCGCCTCCCTCCACGGTGAAGTTGTGGCGCCTCTCTTCCGAGCCGTCGTACAGCAGTCCCTTGTTGGACAACTTGGGATGGAACCGGAACAGCGTCTTGACCAGCAGCTCCTCGGTCCAGCGGACCGCGAACTTCATGGAACTGACCACCCCGTAGTCGCCCAACACCATGCCGATGTCACGGGGAAAGAACAGGTTGGGCAGCGGCGGAAAGGCAAAGCCGACTTCGTTCAACGCCCGGGCAACGGGGCCGCCTTCATGCTTGGTACCCTCGATGAGCATGGCCACCAAGTCGGCGGGTGATTGATCGGGCAGGCTGTCCGACAACGACAGGGTTGGCACCAAATCCCGGATCTGCCCCACCAAGAACTCCTTGGCCTCGGGCTGTTCCAGCACTTCCTCCAACAAGGTGCGCATTTCCAGCACTTCGGCGAACCGGTCCACCACCGTCTTGAAACGCCGGTGCTCGCGCTGGGCTATTTCGAGGTCGATGATGTCGTCGTACAGGTAGGACCGGCGATTCCCGGGAGTGACGGCCTGGAGTTCGGGGCCCGGTACGTGGACCAGAACCGACCGCAGGGTGCCGATTTCAGAGTTGATGCATACGGCTGTCATGGCGCGAAAGGTAACCGCGTTCCCGGCTCAACGATCGGTCAAAGCGTACGACAATACCTCGAGCTCGAGCGCCAGGTTGACCGACTTGACGGTAACATCGTCCGGCACGTCCAGCTTGACCGGGGCAAAATTGAGGATCGCCTTAACCCCCAGAGCAACCAGCCGATCCGCCACTCCCTGGGCAGCGTCCGCCGGCGTGGTGATGACCGCGATCTCCACCGGCTCGGCTGTGAGCGTCGCCTCCAGCTGGTCGATATCACGGATCGGGTGGCCGTCCCACAACTCACCGATCTTGCCGGGGTCCTGGTCGAAGATGGCCGCAATGTCGAAGCCGCGTTCGGCGAACCCCCGGTGCTGCACCAAGGCGCTGCCGATCTTGCCGGCGCCGATCAGCGCCAAGGGATACCGGTGTCCCAGTCCGATGATGGCACGCAACCGCCCGGCCAACTCGGGTACCGAATACCCCAGACCACGCTTGCCGAACGAACCGAAAAACGACAGGTCTTTGCGGACCTGGGCCGAGGTGGTCCCGCCGCGGCCGGCGAGGGCCTCGGAACTGACGGTCTCGGTGCCCTGCTCCTCGAACTCCTCGAGGAACCGCAGGTACAGCGAGAGACGGCGGATGGTGGATTCGGCGACCTTCGGCATTCGGACTCTTGTGAAATGTTTCACAAACCTAGTCCGGCCGCCACCCCAGGTCAACGAGTGCCCGGGTCAGGGCCACGAATCCTGGCGGCGCCACGGTCTCCGGTCTTGCCGTCGGATCGAGCCCCACATCTTTCAATACCGCGGTGACATCCTCGGCAGGCCACCCCGTCAGTTGTCTGATCCCGCGCACCAGTTGCTTGCGCCGCAGGCTGAACAGGCCGGTCACCGCGGCTCTGAAGACCCGCAGAGCCCCATCGTCGATGAGCGGAACTGCCAGCGGCGTGAGCCGGAGCACTACCGAGTCGACCTTCGGCGGGGGATGAAACGCGCCGGCCGGCACCCCAAACATCACTTCGGCCTTGGCCACCGCCTGGATACCGACGCTGAGGGAGCCGTAGGTCTTGGTCCCCGGCGGGGCCGCTATCCGGTCCCCGACCTCGCGCTGTACCATGAACACGCATCGCCGGGGCCGGGGCGGCGTCAACGCCTTGTCCAGCAGCGGCGAGGTGATGTTGTAGGGAATGTTCCCGATCACCAGAAAATCGGAGTGCCCCACGACCTGGTGCCAATCCAGAGCCAAGGCGTCTCCCGGAACCACGTGGACGCCGGGGAGAGTCTGCTGCAAGTGGGCCACCATGTCGCCGTCGCGTTCGATGGCTACCACCGTGCCGGCTCGTCCGGCCAGCACTGCGGTCAGCGCGCCACGCCCCGGTCCGATTTCCAACACG
>JBDHMR010000426.1:0-2541 GCA_039656035.1 Gemmatimonadota bacterium | reverse complement strand
TGAACTGCGCCAGCGTCCGCCCGAGGGAAAGGTGCTGTCCGATGAACGGGCCTACGATGGTCTGGCGAGCGGGGGGTGCACCACGGTCGAGTTGACGGTCCATCCCGATGGTTCAGTCGACAAGGTCGGCGAATGGGCCAGTTTGGCCGGCACGCTGGTCAACTGCGCCGGCGGTCCCACGCCGTGGGGTTCCTGGCTGAGTTGCGAAGAAACCGTGGCGGCCAAAACCGACAGCGATGGCGAACCCACCGGCTGGCAGCAGAACCACGGCTACGTGTTCGAGGTGCCCGCCGGTTCCGATAGCGTTGTCGATCCGGTGCCGCTGAGGGACATGGGCCGTTTCGTACACGAGGCCGTGGCGGTGGATCCACAGACCGGCATCCTGTACCTGACCGAGGACCAGGATCCCTCCGGGTTCTTCCGCTTCATTCCCAATGAGCCCGGTAATCTCGTGGCCGGGGGCCAACTGCAGATGCTCGGAATAATCGGCCGGCGAAATTTCGACAGCCGTACTCGGCAGACCACGGGCGAGCGGTTGCCGGTCACCTGGATCGACATCAACAACCCCGATCCCAAGGGCGATTTCATCCGGCCCGACGCCGTGTTCCGGCAGGGCTTTGCCCGTGGTGGGGCAAGCTTCGCACGGCTGGAGGGCTGCTGTTCCGGCGAAGGGTTCATCTATTTCGACGCCACCAGCGGCGGCAACGCGGGCGCCGGCCAGATCTGGCAGTACCTGCCTCAAGGCCGTGGCGGCGGCGAATTGGTGCTTGTGTTCGAATCTCCCTCGCCGGACGTCCTCAAGCAGCCGGACAATATCTGCATGAGCCCGCGGGGCGGGCTGGCCATTTGTGAAGATGCTGGCGGCGACAACCACCTGCGGGGCATCGACGGGGACGGCAATCTGTTCGATTTCATGCGCAACGACATGAATACCATGGAGTGGGCTGGCGTGTGTTTCAGCCCGCAAGGACGGACGCTGTTCGTGAACCTTCAGGGAGCCTTGTGGCAGCGCGACGATGACGACCTGAAGGGAATGACGTTTGCGGTTTGGGGGCCGTGGGAGGAGGGGGGATTCTAGGAGTGTGCAGGTCGGAGAGCGGGGAAGGGGCGTGGGGCGTCGGGCGTTGGGGACAACGTTTGCGCCTCCCACGCCCCACGCCCTACGCCCCTACTTCCTACGCACCGAAACGGGGAAGGAATCTGGATGAGGGCTAGATCCTCAATTGTCATAGGCGCTTGGGTAGCGCTGCTATGCTGCGCCACCGCCGGGGCGGCGGCGGGGCAGGATCCCACGTTTCGCGAGCTGTTGAGTTCAGCCACCTCTTCTCTCGCGGCCGGCGACACGGCCGGCTATCTGGAACAGATGATAGAGGGTGAAGATCTCCTGGAGGAAGGGCACATCAACCGGCCGTTCGCCCAGTATCACGTGGCTCGGGGCTACGCCATGCTGGGCGACTCGGCCGAGTCGGTGGCCGCTCTCCGGCGCATGTTGGATGAAGACGTCGAGGCGTTGATGATTGTCTACACGGCGTTCGACCCGGCGTTTGCTTCCCTGCGTGGGACCAACGAATTCCAGGCGCTGCTCGACGACGCCCGCGCCACCGACATACGGGCCAGCCACCTTCGCGGCTCGTTGTGGTTGCTCGAAGGGGCCGGGTCGCAGGTCGTGGCGTCGATCGGCCCTGACGGAGTGTTGCTGGTGGACACCGGCTATTCGCTGGCCTCGCCCGGCATCCAGCGGGCTCTCAAGAAGGAAGGTTCGGGCGGCATCCAGTACATCATCAATACCCATTCGCACGAAGATCATGTCGGCGGCAACGCCAACTTGGGGTACTACTCCACGATCATCGCCCACCCCAGCACCCGGACGGCGCTGCGGCAAGACCAGGAATTCATCGACGGAGTGGCGGTGCCGGCCAGGGGAGGGGCGGCACTCCCCGACCTGGTGAGCGACCAACCGCTCGAGTTGTTCTTCAACGGCGACACCGTCTACGTCATCCCGCTCAAGGGCCACACAACCGGCGACCTCGTGGTGTATTTCTCCCAGTCTCGCGTGCTCCACATGGGCGACCGGTTCTTTCCCGAGAACATGCAGTTCATGCTCCCCTCATCGGACATCGAACAGTTTCTGGAGACGATGGATGAATTGATGGCCATGATCCCCGACGACGGCCTGGTGGTATCGGGCCACGCCGCCGTGGTTCCGATAGGCCGCTTGCGCGAAGCCTACCAGTCGACGGCTCAGATGATCGAATTCGTGCGAACTGGTCGTGAGGCGGGCAAGGCCGTGGGTCAGTTGGGGAGAGAAGCGGACGAACGGGGATATCCGGTGCGGTGGGTGGGGCCGATATATGAGGCGATTGGGGGGGAGTGAAGAGGGTGCGATGTGCGTCGTGGGTTGTGCGTAGGGGTTGGTGTCCTCGATATTCGATATTCGATATTCATTATTCTTGGCATTCATTTGTCCGCCTCACCGCCTGATCGCCTGCCCGCCCTCGTAGAGACCTGCCGGATCATCGACGGCCGCCTGCCACTCAAGTC
>JBDHMR010000425.1:0-2542 GCA_039656035.1 Gemmatimonadota bacterium | reverse complement strand
AATCCGTCCGGTCGGTCAGCGGTATGATCTGATTGTATTGGCGGTACTCGCCCAGCTTCTCGAAGCCGGAGTGCAGGTACCCGACGTGGGGGGTCATCCGCACTACGGTTTCGCCATCGAGTTCCACCACCAGGCGGAGAACGCCGTGTGGCGCCGGGTGCTGAGGGCCGATGTTGACCATCATGCGATCGCCATCGAGCTTGTCGGGGGCGGCTATCCCCAATGGCTCGAGGGTAGCCTTCCCATCGGCGTCGAGTCCCGGCGTGGACAGCGTCATCTCCACCGTGCGCCGGCTCATGCGCCACCGCCGCTCGATGGTACCCATCCGGTGGGTTTGTCCCGACCTTGGCGCTTGAGCCCCAGCTCCAGTTCCTCCGGCGAATAATGTTCTTCTGGCTTGAGCGACAGCGCACGCCGCACTTGCTCGGCCCTGCTGAGGTGCCCCCTCAAGGGAAAGCCCTTCCGCAGCGGGTGGCCTTCCGAATAGGTCTCCCACATCAGGATTCGGCGCAGATCCGGGTGGCCGGTGAACGCTACGCCGAACATGTCGAACACCTCACGCTCGAGCCAATCCGCGCCACGCCACAGGTCGTACACCGAATCGACCCGCAGTTCTCCCTGGGGATCGAGCTCTATCTTGACGCGAAGGTCGGCGCAGCGGTCGAGTGAGCGCAGCTGATAGACAACCTCGAACGGCCGTTCGGGATCGCGGTATTCGACGGCGGTGATGTCGGTCAGGTAGTTGAATTCCTGGTCGGGCGTATCCTTGAGCCAGGCCAGTACTTCGTGGGCGCGGTCGCGCGCCAGGTAGACGATGGTATCGCCACACACTACTGCGCTGCGCAGGATGGCGCCGCCGAACGCGTCCTCGAGCGCTTGAACCGAGGGTGACTCCACAGTCATCCGGAGCGGGTCTGGTTCACGGAGTTGCCAAACGGCTCAGCCAGTTCGTTGACGCGCTCTGGTGCCAGGAACAACCCGTCGTCGCGCAGCATGAGTTCCTGGCGCAATCCCTCGTCCGCCAGAGACTCCACGGAGATCTTCTTGTGCAGCATGAGGATGCCGTAAAGCAGGCCCTCCGGCCGTGGCGGACAGCCGGGCACGTAGACGTCCACCGGTATGATGGTATCGATGCCCTGCACCATGGCGTAGTTGTCGAAGATCCCTCCCGACGAGGCGCACGCGCCCATGGAGATGGACCACTTGGGCTGGGGCATCTGGTCCCAGATGCGCCGGATGACCGGCGCCAACTTGAACGGCAGGCGGCCGGCGCATATCAGTACGTCGGCCTGCCTGGGAGAGAAGCTCATGCGCTCCATGCCGAATCGGGCCAAATCGTAGCGGGACGCTGCCGTGGCCATGAACTCGATGGCGCAGCACGCGGTCCCGAACGGCATGGGCCACAGCGATTTGGTTCGCGCCAGGTTGACCAGGAAGTCGAGCTTGGTGGTGACCCAGTTGGGAGAGATCTCGGAGACCAGTGCGTGGTCGTCCTGGTTTACGCCCATTCCAGCGCCCCCCGCTTCCAGGCGTAGACGAACCCAACCGTCAGGACGGCCAGGAAGAAGCCCATCGCCGCCAGAAGATAGCCCGACTGGTCCGGGAGCTGCCGGAAGGCCACCGCCCACGGAACCATGAAGACCACTTCAATGTCGAATACGATGAACAGCATGGCCACCAGGTAGAACTTGACCGAGAACCGGCCGCGCGAGTCGCTCAGGACGGGCATCCCGGACTCGTACGGCTGGCTCTTGACGGCAGTCCTGCGGTAGGTGGACAGGACCTGTGACAACCCGATCATGATGATCGCGTTGGCCACCACGAAAAGGGTCAACAATAACAGTGGGATGTAGGGCTGGAGCATGTCCCGGCATTCGTGAAAAATTTCACTAAAGCGACTGCAAGCTAACCAGGGCCCGAGGCTAGTTCAACCCGCTTATTCTCCATGCTGACACACAGTTAGGGCTGGTTATATTGCGCCGAGCACGCCGCGCCGTGGGCACCAAACAATACCTGTCACCTCGAGGTTCTATGTCGATCAAGTCGGACCGGTGGATACGCCGCATGTCTCTCGAGCACGACATGATCGACCCATTCGTCGAGGAACAGGTCCGGTCCGGGACGATCTCCTATGGACTATCGTCCTACGGCTACGACATGCGCGTGGCCCCGGATTTCAAGATCTTCACCAACGCGTTGTCTGCCGTGGTGGATCCCAAGGATTTCGACGAGCGCAGCTTCGTCGAGGTCACCAATGACGTCTGCATCGTGCCGCCCAACAGCTTCGCCCTGGCACGTTCGGTCGAGTACTTCCGAATCCCCCGCAACGTGCTGACCATCTGCGTCGGCAAGTCGACCTACGCCCGCTGTGGCATCATCACCAACGTGACCCCGTTCGAACCCGAGTGGGAGGGGCACGTCACCCTGGAGATATCCAACACCACGCCACTCCCGGCCAAGATCTACGCCAATGAGGGCATTTGTCAGGTCTTATTCTTCGAGGCGGACGATGACGACATCTGCCAGACGAGCTACGCTGATA
>JBDHMR010000424.1:0-4244 GCA_039656035.1 Gemmatimonadota bacterium | reverse complement strand
ATGGCGAATGTAACCTGTAACAAAATCATTAAAAGTTTCAAATACGCAATACCTTTTGTGAAATTCGTTCGAATTCGTTTCCGCGATGCTTATCAAGATTGGATCGTGCGATGGGTGATTCGTCTACCAATTTGGTAAACTGGCAGCTACAAAACGTGTGGCGGCATCGTCAATTGTGTGCCGCCGATGTGTCTAGTTATGGTTGAACAGCTGCAGGATGACCCAAGGACGCTGGCATCACAGCATTGCATTTCCACTTGATTCATGCAAATAACCGCCGTATCCTCGACGTACCTCACTGGGTCCATAGACATGGCATCACTCACAATAGACGGCCGCTCGTTCCCGATTTCGGAAGACGACACCATCCTCGACACTGCACGTCGAGGAGGAGTCGACATCCCTACACTCTGCTGGTATCCCAAGCTCCCCACTGTTGGCAACTGCCGGATCTGCCTGGTTTCCGTCGCCGGATCGGACAAACTGCAGCCCGCCTGTGCCACGCCGGCGGAGGACGGCATGGTCATCGAATCGGAGGATGAGGAGTCGGTGGCCAACCGCCGCAGCGTTCTCGACCTCCTGCTGCAGCGCTATCCTGGAGACCACTTGGCCAACGGTGGCCGGGCCGATCCCAGGAACGCCTTCGAGGAATACGTGGTTCGATACGACGTCCCGGTACCCGCCGTAAAGGAGCTCTCGCTCCGCAACGGAGACGAACGACCCGGCGATGTCATGATTCAACACGACATGAGTCTGTGCATCCTGTGCACTCGCTGTGTACGTGCGTGCGAATCGATTCAGGAGGTTGGTGTCCTCGATGTAGGACAACGTGGCGCGGGTACGGAAATCATCGTCGGAGGAGATGGCGACCCCGATCACGCGAACTGTACTTGGTGCGGCGAGTGTGTTCGAGTGTGCCCCACCAACGCCATCTTCGAGTTCATGCCGCGGCACCGATTCACTCCCGAGACGATTAGAAACCCCGACAGGGTCGTTCGTAGCATCTGTCCTTACTGCGGGGTCGGGTGTCAACTCGACATCGCCGTGAAGGACGATCAGGTCATGAGGGTCACATCACCGTGGATCGAGGACGACACCCCCAACAACGGTTCCACCTGCGTGAAGGGGCGCTTCGGCTACGATTTCATCGACCACCGCGACCGCCTCCAGGTACCCCTCATCCGCAAAGGCTGGGTGCGCGAGGCCGACCGTTGGACCTGGACTGGGGAATCTCCCCGCTTTCGCGAAGGCCCGTGGCCTACCATCGAGCGTCTGGGCGGCACACGTAAACCTCGTCCCCCGAAGAGGAGTGTCGGGAAACCTCCGCAGACGGGACAACCAAGCCCGGCTGACCCCGGAATCCACGACCAGGCCGTCACGCCGTCAGAGTGGTACAGCACCTTCCGAGAAGCAACCTGGGAAGAAGCGATGAGCCTGGCTGCTCAAGAGCTGACACGTATCCGCGACGACCATGGCCCCAACGCGTTGGCCGCGCTTTCCTCGGCCAAGTGCACCAACGAAGAAAACTACCTCCTGCAGCGAATGGTCCGTGCCGGATTCCGGACCAACAACGTTGACCACTGCACTCGGCTGTGCCACTCAACCTCGGTGGCCGCCATGAACCGAGCTCTGAACACGGCAGCCGCCTCCGGTTCCATGCGGGAAATCGAAGAAGCCTGCGACGTCATCCTCATATCCGGCGCCAACACGACCGAAACCCATCCGGTGTTCGGCGCCCTCATCAAACGGGCGGTAGCCAGGGGCGCCACCCTCATCGTCGCAGATCCACGACGGACGGAATTGGCGGCTCTGGCCAGCATCCATCTCCAAATGGCTCCTGGAAGCGATGTGGCGCTCTATAGCACCATGCTCCGCCACATGATCCACACTGGACTGACCGACGAGACCTTCATCGCCAACCGGACCCATGACTTCGACGCCGTAGCGGCGTCGGTCGAGCCGTACACGTTGGAGATGGGCCAGCAAATCACCGGCATTCCCGCCGAGACGCTTAGCGATGCGGCCGAGCAATACGCACGCGGCCCCAACACCTCGACCCTTTGGGCCATGGGTCTGACGCAGCACTCGAGTGGCACCGACATCGTCACATCATTGTTGAACATGCTGCTGGCATGTGGCATGATCGGCAGGTGGGGTGCTGCAATGATGCCGATCCGGGGACAAAACAACGTGCAAGGTGCCAGTGACATGGGCGCCATTCCCTTCGCCTACACCGACTATCGCCCCGTGACAGACCCTGAGATCAGGTTGGAGTATGCCCAGGCATGGGGGGTCCCGGCGGAGACACTGTCGCTTGAAAAGGGCCTGATGGTCACCGAGATGACCGAGGATGACAGCCAGGTCCACGGTCTCTACGTTTTCGGTGAAAACCCGGTGATCTCGGCGAGGCCTGGAGTTCCTGGCGGTGCAAGACCTCTTCCTGACCGAGACAGCTCGCTGGGCCGACGTGATTTTTCCGGGGTCCTCGTTCACCGAAAAGGACGGCACCTTCGCCAATACCGAACGCCGTATCCAGCACCTCAGTGCCGCGGTGGATCCACCGGGGTCGGCGCGGCGCGACCTCGATATCCTGATAGACCTGAGCAACCGCATCGGGCTGAAGACCGACTACGCAGGCGCCGAGGACGTCATGAAGGAAATCGTCACGGTGACGCCGTCGTGGGCCGGTGTTACCTATGAAGGCCTCCGGCCCGCCGGCCTACAATACCCGGTACCGGAACCAGGCCACGCGGGAACGGCCTTCCTGTTCGAAGACCACTTCCCCACCGACGACGGCAGGGCACGTCTCGTCCCCGTAGAGTACCTCCCCCCCAGCGAGCTGCCGGACGACGAGTATCCGTTCATACTGGGGACAGGACGCCAGATGTATCACTGGCATACCGGCACCATGACCCGGCGATCCCGGGGGCTGGATTCCCGGGAGCCAGTGCCGGTCGTCGACATGAACGTGGATGACGCCACCGCACTGGGGGTCGAGGATGGAGACACCGTCCGGGTGACCTCTCGTCGGGGATCGGTCCTCATCGGGGTTCGCATATCACAACGACAGGCCCGCGGACAAATCTTCATCCCCATGCATTTCCGGGAAGCCGCCGCCAACCTGCTCACCAACCCGGCCCTCGACCCCTACGCCAAGATCGCTTCGTTCAAGGTGAGCGCCGTCCGCATCGAGGCCGAGGTGACAGCCCCGGCTTGAGTGTCCCGGGCACTTCACCCAGACCGATACCCGACACATATTTCCCGGGCTTCAGATTCAACTACCCCGACCTCGGAGTCACATGCTAGCCGTTGTCAAAGAGACACCCGGGACCGGCATGACGGTAAAGGACGTTCCGCGTCCGGCCTGCGGGCCCAATGACGTCCTCATTCGCGTCCACCACGCCGGGGTATGCGGAACGGATCTCCACATTTGGGAATGGGACGCTTGGGCCAGCGGCAGAATGCGACTGCCCGTGACGGTTGGCCACGAGTTTGCCGGCGCCATCGTCGAAATGGGTGACGAAGCCGAGGCCACCGAACAACTCGAGATCGGCGACCTCGTTACTGCGGAAGGTCACATTGTGTGCGGCCACTGTCTCCAGTGCCGTACGGGACACGCACATCTCTGCCAGCGAACCCAGATCATCGGGGTAGACCGCGATGGAGCTTTCGCGGAGTACATCGCGATGCCCGCGTCGAACGTCATGAAGCTTGGCAATATCTCCACCGAAATCGGGGCCATCATGGATCCGATGGGCAACGCCTTTCACACGGTGCTGGAGGCGGATGTCGCCGGCAGCACTGTGTTCGTACTGGGCTGTGGGCCGATCGGGTGCTTTGCCGTCGGGGTCGCCATCGCCGCCGGCGCGTCCATGGTGGTGGCTTCCGACCTGAACGACCGTCGCTTGGCCATCGCCAAGAAGATGGGTGCGCATACCACCCTTAATCCGCAGAACGAAGACGTCGTGGCCCGCATCATGGACCTCACTGACGGCATTGGGGTGGACGTGGTGTGTGAGATGAGCGGCCATCCAAGCGGGCACGCCCAAGCTTTCGCCACAGCCCGCCACGGCGGTCGAGTCAACCTCCTTGGCACCCCCAGCACAACGACAGAAGTGGACTTTGCCAGAGACGTCATCTTCAAGGGCCTCACCCTGTATGGCGTCACCGGCCGCAAGATGTACCAGACCTGGCATCAGATGCAGCGATTCCTCCAAGCGGGGCAACTCGACCCGACGCCCGTC
>JBDHMR010000423.1:0-2551 GCA_039656035.1 Gemmatimonadota bacterium | reverse complement strand
ACGCTGGTCAAGGGCGGCGCCCGGTAACCGACTGCTTGGGTGATCCCGGTCGGGCCCGGGGCCCGTCAGTTGGGCCCGCCCCACCGCCCCCACGCTATCGCCTAGCTACTCGATTGGCTCGCAGTGGAACTCCATCGACCAGCCTACGAAGGTTGGGGTGCTCAGGCTGTCGCTCGACGCGTTGAGCTTGGCGCGCACGCGAAGGAAGGGCAGGAAGTTCGGCTCACCTCCCGCGATGAGCTCGTCGCCGATGTCGTAGGACTGTGCGGTCGTGCCAGCGGGATAGAGAATCGACACCGGGATGACCGTGTCCAGCTCCGCGAGCGTGTTGGCTGTATAGATCTCGAACTCAACCGAGCTGTCCGATGGCGTCGAGCCGATCCAGGTGAGCGTCCCCCAGTTGGGTCGCTCCGGGGGGATCTCGCAAACGACATCGGAGTCGTAGCTGTTCTGGTAAAAACCAGACCCGTACGATCCGCCCGCCTCGGGAACCATGACTCGAATCGGAACGCGACCGATCTCGGCCGCACCGGCGAAGCCCACCATATCGAAGTCGAAGACCTGGGCCGTCGCGGTCTGCGCGACCGAAGTGTTGCCCAAACGGAACTGGAACGCGACCTCGGCGCCCTGTAGGCAGCCGTCGCAGATGCTGGTGCCCACCCCACCCAAACAATTGTTGATACCGGTCGTTGGGCAGCTGACGGAGGTCACGTTCTTCACGAACTCGGTTTCGTCGACGGCGCCGCTTGCCGGGTTGTCCTCGGCCACGAACGAGATGTCGCGGCGGGTGTTGCCAATCAGCGCCCGCACCGCATCAAGAAGAGCGGTCGAGAGCCCCGAGCCATCGGCGGCGATCGTCTGTATGTATGGATTTCCAAATTGATCGACCGAGCCTGTGATGTTGGCAAGCTCGGTGGCATCTGGGAGTCCGCGCAAGGTGCCGCCGTCGCCTGGGCTGATGACGCTGACAATATTCACGTTACGGGCCAACAGCTCCGTCTCCACGGTCGTCCATGGGATGGGAAGGTCGGCGGTTTGCCAGCTCGGGTAGCCGCCGGGATCGGCGGTCAGATTGTGAAACCTCAGCTGGAAGTTCCCCAGCCTATCGGCAACCGACGAGCTGGTGTCGACCGCTCCATCGGACACGGCGTACCAGTCTCCCGGTAGAAGAGACCGCGTGAGGCGCCCCCAGTAATCACCGCCGCCAGGCCCGCCATTGCAGTCGACGTATCCGAGCGCTCCATCGAAGAGCGCGACGTTGGTTGTGTGGTAGGCGCTCCCTTCGCCGCTCACGAACATGTCGGTTGGGGCGCTCAGTGAGAACTTGAGGAACGCGTCGCGTCCATCGCCCCAGTAGCCCGACCAAGCACTGCCGCGCTTACAGACACCCTTGTCCCATGTCGTGGCGTCGTTGCCGAAGTTCTTGTTACTCCCCATCACCGTCATCGACTTGTTGCTGAGGTCGCCCAGATCCCAGGCCGTAAACGGGTCACTCGAATAAAGGACGTTCGGGGACTGCTCGACCGGCGGCAATCGGGTGCCTAAACCCAAGATCCCATTATACGGTGGATTCCCGTAGGTTGGGCTAGAGAGGAGAGGGCCGTTGTGCATCTCGGCGTCGGTAAACAGCAGGATGATCGGAAGGACACCGGAGCGGAAGCAGGGATATCCCCAGCGTCCGGCGGGCGTCGAAGGGCACGCGCCACGGTTCGGGACCAAATCGCCCAAGCCGCTGCCCGTGATGACCGAGTAGATCGCCTGAGTCGCCGCCTCCGGTGTATCTAGGTTGAAGTCGGCTACCATCTGGGCCACCGCATCGACTATGTGTTGCACGTCATCGGTCATGTCGAGGTAGTGATGATATGGCGCCATGTCGTACCGGTTGTTGTGCGGGAGGTACGACACTTCCTTGAAGTCGCCGACACCGAGCCAAAGATCGGGAACCGCGCACTTCAAAGCTCCCACGATGCCGGTGCCCGCGCCTGGCGCGCAGCCCGACGGGTCGACGAAGGTGCCCGAGGACAAGTCTTTGAGCAGCTGGACCTGCTCGCCGGTCATCGAGCCGGTCGCGTCCATCAAGATATAGGCGTCGGCGCTCGTGATCGATCCGCTGATGGCCAGCTCGGCCTGTACGGTCGCCTCCTGGTCCGACTTGAAGAAGAGGGTTTGATAGATCCCGTCGTTGCTAGCGTCGCCGTCGCAGGGGAGTCGCCAACCGGGGCCTGCACATTCGTCGGCGGGATCGGGCACGCCATCTCCGTCGGTATCGACGAGAAGCCCACTACCCGGCTCCAACTGGATCTGATTGGTACCCACGGCGAATTCGATATTCTGTGAATTCTCAATCGTCAGATCGGCCTGCGTCGGATAGTCGATCGACGAGTTGCAGGTGGGATCGCCGTTGCCGCAGGAAGCAGGTGGGTCCACCTGGGCTCCATAGCTGGCTCCTACCGATGCGGGATCGCCTCCTTGGCAAGCCGGCAGCGCAATCGCGAATACGAAAAGGATGAATGGGGTTAGAGCTAGGGGTTTCACATCGCCTCCTTACCGG
>JBDHMR010000422.1:0-2559 GCA_039656035.1 Gemmatimonadota bacterium | reverse complement strand
CGAGAAATGGTGGCTTACCCGCTGGTTCTAGTGGGCCTTGCGTAGTCCCCACAGTGCTCTCGCCCTGGCTACGATCACCGCGGCGGCACCGTCAAACTGCAGACGGCCGGTATTGAGGACCATGTCGTAGTTAGCCGGATCATCCCAGTCGCGATCGTAGTACTCTCGGTGATACCGCGCCCGGTTCTTGTCGGTGCGCTTCAAAACTTCACGAGCCTCCTTGGGAGCGAGTGACAGTCGCCGACACGCCTGCTCCAGCCGGAACGCCACCGGCGCCACCAGCTTGACGTGCACGGCGTCGCATTCCTGTCCCAGGACCGCCGGTGCGGCTCTTCCCACCAACACTGCGCGGCCCTCGTCCTCCAGTTCGGCCACCAGCCTTTCGGTCATCCGCACCACCATCACCTCGTCGCGGTCTTCGGCCGTGCCGGTCTCCGGGGGGAACAGTTCCGGGGCCGAGGACGCCATCATCAACGAAAGGCGTTCGATGAACGACAGCACTCGCTCCTCCCGTTTGGCCACTTCTTCGGGCGGGAGACCGGCGCGCTGCGCTACCTGCTCTATGAACTCGTTGTCAACCAGTGTCCAACCTAGAGCATCGGCTACTCGGCGGGCTACCTCCGAGCCACCGGCGCCGTATTGACGGGATATGGTGATGAGCATGGCCGCAAACTACCGCGTGACCGTCGGCGGCGACAGAAGGGAGCCTCCCAGCCACGCCGCCGCCACCGTGGTGACGATTCCGCCGAAGCTGATGGCCCAGGCAGGCCCGAACTGCTCGGATAGCCAGCCGATCTGAAGCGCTCCCAGTGGCGATAGCCCCAGCGCCATGAAGGCGTAGAACCCCATCACCCTGCCCCGGAGATGATCCGGAGCCTGGGTCTGTAACAAGGTGTTGATGTTGACGTAGGTGAAGATCATGGCGCAGCCGGCCAGGGCCAGGACCACGACCGATAGCCCGAACCAGGGGATCCAACCCACCACCGCCAGGATGAGCCCCAAGGTACCAGCGCCCAGAAAGATCAGCCGTTGACGCTGCAGCTGCCCGCCGAAAGCGGCCAGGATCAAGGCGCCCGCCAACGACCCCACGCCGGTGGCGGCGATCAGGACGCCGTAACCTTCCGCTCCGACACCGAGGGCGTCGCGGGCCAGGACCGGCAGCATTACCACGAACGAGGAGCCGAAGATACTGACCACTCCTGTCAGGATGATCAATCGTCGGGGCCCCGGCCGATCGAGCACGAACCGCATGCCCTCCCGGAACGCCTCGCGGGCATTGACCTCGATCGGGACTCGCGCCTCAGCCGGGAACCGCATGGCCAGTAGCGCCGCCAGCACGGCGACGAAACTCACTGCGTTTACCACGAACGCCGCGGCCACCCCGGCTACGGAGATCAACACTCCGGCAATGGCGGGGCCGACTACTCGGGTGCCATTGAAGACTGATGAATTGATGGCGATCGCGTGTATCAGGTCATCCTTGCCAACCATCTCTACCACGAATGCCTGCCGGGTCGGCACGTCGAAGGCCACCAGCACACCGGTACAGGCTACCAGCACCATGATCCAGGTCAGGGTGATTGCGTCGGCCAGTGTCAGGACAGCGAGTACCGTCGCCACCACCAGCATGAGGCTCTGTGTCAGGAGGAGAAAGCGGCGCTTGTCGACCCGGTCAGCCAGGACGCCGGCGTACAGAGTGAACATTGCCATGGGCAAGCCGCCCAGCGTAGTCACCAGTCCGACGGCGAACGCGGAGTTGGTCATCTGCAGCACCATCCAGGCCACCGCGACCTGTTGCATCCAGGTGCCCGACAGTGAAATGAACTGGCCGATGGAGAACAGCCGGAAGTTGCGGTGTCGCAGGGCGCCGAGTGGCAACCGGCCGGGGCGGCCGGGAGGTGAGGTCATTCATGGATAGTACACCGGGATGGGCTCCTACTCGTATCGCAACGCCCGAATAGGATCGATCCGACTCGCCCGGCGCGCCGGGAGGTAACCCGCTGCCAGCGCCACCAGGCCCAGCACCACGAGCGACAAGGCGAACACCACCGGGTCGTGCCCCTCGAGCCCGAACAACAGCGACCTCATGGCCCGCCCCACGCCCAGTGCGCCAGCGGTCCCGATCGCCCCGCCCAAGACCAGCATGCCTGCTACTTGGCGGAGGACCAGTGATCGCACGTGGCTGGCGTCTGCGCCGAGTGACATGCGCACGCCGATTTCACGGGTGCGTTGCTGGACGCTGTAGGCCAGCACGCCGTATAACCCGACGGCGGCCAGGAGCGTCGCCAGAGCACCGAAGGCCGCAGCGAGAATGCTGATCATCCGGTCGAGGAACACGTTCTCCCGAATCTGCTGCGGCATGGTCTTCAAGTCGCGAATTGGCACGGTTGCGGCGATGCGCTTCATCATGACTGGGATGTCTCGCAGCATCTGTTCGGGCTGCCGGGCGGTGCGCACGTAGTAGCTGAGGAAGGGGACGTTGCCGTTCTGACGCCATGCGCTGTAGAACAACGGCGGAACGGGATCCTTGACGTCGGCGTACTTGATGTCGGGAATCAC
>JBDHMR010000421.1:0-2569 GCA_039656035.1 Gemmatimonadota bacterium | reverse complement strand
CCAGGACGGGAACGACACCACTCGTGTCGGCATCCCGGCCCCGGTCAGCGCGTGCCCTGCTGCCATGGCAGGATGGACCTCCGACCCCGTGGCCATGATGATCGCCTCCGGCTTGGTGACCGGTTCCAGCAGCACGTACGCCCCGCGACGCAGGCCATCAGCCGCTGCGCAAACGGTGCGGTCGAGAACGGGCAGCTTCTGCCGGGTGAGCACCAGGACGGTGGGCGTGGTCTGCGACTCGACGGCGACCTGCCACGCTACCACAGCCTCGTTGGCATCCGCCGGCCGGATGACCGTCAGATTGGGAACGGCCCGCAGCATGGCCAGGTGCTCGATCGGCTGGTGCGTCGGGCCGTCCTCGCCCACGCCGATGGAGTCGTGGGTGCCGATGTACGTGACCGGGAGACCCATCAGGGCCGATAGCCTCATAGCGGGCTTCATGTAGTCGGTGAACACCAGGAAGGTGCTGCCGTACGGCCGCAGGCCGCCGTGAGCGGCGATGCCGTTGAGGCAGGCCGCCATGCCGTGCTCGCGGATGCCCCAGTGGACTTGCCGCCCGGCCACACCGGCGGCGAAACTGGTGGTATCGGCCAGCTTGACGCCGGTGCTCCCCGCCAGATCTGCCGAACCGCCAATCAGGTTTTCCACCGAGTGGTCCAACACCTTGAGCGCACCGGCGGAAGCCTGGCGCGTCGCCAGCGGCCCATCGGACGGCTGGTAGACGGGGAGATCGGCGTCCCACCCCTGGGGCAGGTCCCCTGCCAGCCACCTGTCGAGCGTGGCCGCCAAACCGGGGTGCTGCTCGCGATACCGGGCCACCAGCGCTTCCCACTCCGATTGCAGCTGTTCCCCTCTGGCTACCGCACGGCCCATGTCGTCCCGTGCTTCCTGGGGCACGAAGAACGGTTCGTCGACCGGCCACCCCATGATCTCCTTGGTCCGCCGGATCTCGTCTGCGCCCAGCGGAGCGCCGTGGGCGCCGGAGGTGTTCTTTTTGGTCGGCGCCGGGTCGGCTATGATGGTCCGCAACCTGATCAGCGTGGGCCGGTCGTCAGCGACCGCCGCCGTCAGCGCCGCGTCGATGGCTCCAAGGTCGTTGCCGTCGGCAACCTCGACCACGTGCCACCCGTAGGCGCCGAAGCGAGCCCCGACGTCTTCCGAGAAGGCCAGGGAAGTCTCGCCGTCGATGGTGATGTGGTTGTCGTCGTAGATGAGGGTGAGTTTGCCCAGTCCAAGATGGCCCGCCAAGGAGGCCGCTTCACTGGCCACGCCTTCCATGAGGTCGCCGTCGCTGACGAAGGCCCACACCCGGTGGTCCACAATGGGGAAGTCGGGCCGGTTGAATCGCTCGGCCAGCACTCGCTCCGCCATGGCCATTCCCACCGCGTTGCCCACCCCCTGTCCCAGGGGGCCTGTGGTTACCTCTACTCCCGGGGTAGCGCCCCGCTCCGGATGGCCCGGAGTGGCCGATCCCCACTGGCGGAACGCCTTGATCTCATCCAACGATAGATCGTAGCCGCTCAGGTGGAGCAGGCCGTACAGCAACATCGAGGCGTGCCCGCACGACAGGACGAACCGGTCCCTGTTGGCCCAGTCGGGCCCCCGGGGATTGTGCCGCAAGTGGTTGGTCCACAACACGTAAGCTGCTGGGGCCAGGGCCATGGGTGTGCCTGGGTGGCCTGAATTGGCCTGCTCGACCGCGTCCATTGATAGGGCGCGAATCGAATTGATGCTGTGCCAGGCGATGTGGTGATTGTCGGGAGCCGGGGTCGTTGGCATGGCCGGCCGTTGTGGGGCGTGAAGAGTCAGGGGTCGATCCTCGAGGCGTTTCGAAACCGGAGACTTGGCCAGAGAAAGTAACCTATCGGCAGGTGCCCCGGCAGACCCTTTATCCGGGACGATTCCGTCGCGGCACCTTCCTTGATACCTTATGGATTGAAAACAGTCCCGCCAGGCAGCGGCGGGTCTATGATATGCGTATCGACAGTGGGGTTTTGTGGGCAGATCACCGAGGAAACGCTCTTCAGCGTCCAGCGTCACCAGCAAGACCCTCAGACGGTCCGGCGGTCGCTCCTATCAGGCACACCGTGAATGGCTCATCGACCGCCACGGCTCGATCTGCGCCTACTGTGGTGTCGAAACCGATCCCGACGAGATGACCCTCGACCACGTGCGTCCTCGCAAAGGGCAGTCGGCCTACGACCGGCCGGACAACCTCGTGCTATGTTGTAGCCCCTGCAACGCCGAAAAAGCCGACGTCCCCCTACTCACTTTCTTATTGGGCAAACGCTCCCGCGGCGTCTACCTCCTCCACTACGGCGACCACCTCTCCGAAGCCCTCCAGGAACTAGCCCGCAAAGCCTCCGAACGCCCCCTACTCTCTTCCTGATCACCGCCGCACCCCACGCCGCACGCCCTACGCACAACGCACGACGCACTACGCACTTTCAAGCGCCTCACTCACAATCCTCCCCTGCTCGGCCGCGTGCGCGGCAGGATACCCTTCCGCCGTACTGGCCCGGTACGGCCGACCAACATACGACAGCCGTATACTCTCAGGCAGGATATT
>JBDHMR010000420.1:0-2570 GCA_039656035.1 Gemmatimonadota bacterium | reverse complement strand
TAGTTGTCGCCCATGAGGCTGCTGGTCTCCTCGACCTCTTGTCCGATCCACGGCACGCTATCCTCGAACCAGGCTTTCTTCCTGAGGCGCTGGTAGGCTAGCTGCTTGGCCGCCGAGTAGGCGTCGAAGACCGCTTCCGGTAGCCAGGGATTGGCGTCGATGACATCGTTGCGCATGGCGACGGCGTGCATGATGGGGAAGATCCCCGTCTGGGCGTAGTACGCCCGCTCCGTACTGCGGTAGTCCGCGAACAGCCGTGCCACCTGGGGATCGCCCTCCAGGTACGCGCGTGGCTCGGCGGCGTGGAACAGGGCGTCGACGTCGCCATCGGCCAGCATGTCGGACTCATCTTTCCCCTCCGGGCCCGTGTCGATGGTGAGCCCAGTCGGTAGCACGTTCTCCTGTTTGGACGGCCCGCCAGAGAGGTCCGCCGACGAGTCCTTGGAGGATATCACCCAGGTTACATCTTCAGGGTTGACGCCGTATTCGTGCTGCATGATCCCGCGAATCCACGTCAACGATGTCGAGGAGTACCCCGGGGTGGCGACCCGTTTCCCCCGCAGGTCTTCCGGCGTTTCGATGCCTCGGTCGGTGCGGATGAAGATGCTGCGGTGCCGAAAGACCCGCAGCGGGAACACCGGAATCAGGGAATAGTCCCGGAACCCTTCATTGGCAAAGGCCAACATATAGGGTGACAGGCCGATTTCCGTGACCGCGCGTGTCTGTGGCCCGCTCAAAATGTGGGTGTTCATCTCACCGATGCTCGAGACCTCGAACACCACATCGGCGTTCTCCACCGCCACCCGGCCATCGATCAGGGCTTGAACCCGATCGTAGCGATAGCCTGCCATTTCAAGCTGGAGTGTGCCTTCCTTCGTCGACACTCCTGCTTGCCCGCCATCTTCCTGGGATGCCAGGAGCCGGGGCGCTACCACCCCACCGGCCGCCCCGATAGAGGTACAGGCCATCGCGTGCAGCGCTCTTCGACGACTCATCCCGTGCGTGCTCATGCGGTCCTCTCTCGGGTGACTTCGCGCGGATCGTCCTTTACTGGTCTTGCTTCTCGTCGAGTCCATACTCCGCGTTGATCTCGTCGTAGATGGGCTGAATCACGTCGCTCATGTCGTACTTGCCGCCCGCAATCATGTCTGAATACGGAACTCTGAGGCTTGGATCCGGCACCTGCGGTGTCTCGGTGACCGGAGGCGGCCACACGTCTTCATCGACAATTGCCATCCGCACGCGAATATCGTCCTTGGTGATATTCCACACCATGTAGTCAACGGAGAGACTCAGCGGACCGTCGTACGTCGTCCTGATACGGTCATTGATCCCTGGCTGGGTGTCGAAATCGTTAAAGAAATGATAGGCCACGGCCATCCGTGGCTTGATGAGCGACATCATTTTGCCAAACGCTTCCGGTGCGGTGTGGATCTGGGTAGCTACCGCGAGCGCGCCTTGTGGCGTGAATCCGAACTTGGTGATCATGCTCGGCACGGTGACGAAGCATTCGTGAATTGCCAGGTCGGCATCCTTCGCGTACTCCTCATACCACTTGTTCGGATAGGTATCCCCTCCGAACACGAACTTGAGACCGTTCCACTCGACGATGAAACTGACCGGACCGTCCAGGGAGTGGATGGCAGGAATGGAGCGAATCGTCACGCCGTTTTCCTGGTAGACGATTCCGTTCACGGCTTTATAGTCGAATTCGGTGACCTCAAAGTGGTATCCGCGTGGATCGGTGATACCCGCGCGACCATCGATGTCCCAGGTAAGCGCCTTGAACAGGTGGTCCACCGCGTACTGCGTGCCCCGTTCCGGTGTGTCTCCGCTCGGTCCCCACACGCGCAACGGTTTCTGGCGACCGGACAGCGCGCCACCGACAAACAAGGCATCCAGGTCACCGAAATGGTCGGTATGCAGATGGCTCAGGAAGACCTTGTCGAGGTAATTGTAGGGGATCTGCATGGCTGCGATACGCTCGCTCGATCCGGTCCCGACATCGAAGAGAAACTTGTCGCCGTTTCCCAGTTCCAGGATCCAGCACGACGCCGCTTGTTTGGGACGAGCCGTGGGCATGCCCGTGCCACAGGCGATCAGCCGCATTTCGTCGGGCGCGAGGTCCTCGCTGTTGGGCGCGTAGAAATCACGGTCACGCGCCAAGACGGGTGACTGGGACGGGCTCTGCGCGGCGAAGGATTCGCCGATGAGCCCTGCCGTTCTCGCTTCGCTTCCGTCCGTGTGTCCCCATTGATACAGCATGCCGGCAGCAAGGGTGACTGCCAGTGCGATAAGCACTCTCTTCGTCGTGGTCATGATGCTGCTCCTCGTGTGAGGGTCTCTTGTCCGGTTATCGAGTAGCTACTATGGGCGAGTGAATGGTATTTCACAGCTAGACGTGCTGATCTACAAGGATCGGGTTCCCATCCGGGTCAACTGCGGTAAGACTCGCCGGACCGGTGGTCGTCTCGTCGGCTTCCGACGTCAGCTCCACACCTTCCGCCTTCAACCGCCGCTGTAGCTCGCGAACGTCGTCAAATGAATCTAGCTGGGTTGCGTTGCTGTCC
>JBDHMR010000419.1:0-2574 GCA_039656035.1 Gemmatimonadota bacterium | reverse complement strand
TGTTCGACTCCGGAGAAGCCGACGGCTTCCTTCATTATGTCATGCCCTTCATCTAGGGGCAGACGCTGCGGGATCGGATCGACAAGGAAGACAAGCTGCCGGTCAACGAAACCGTCAGGATCATGCGCGAGGTGTTGGACGCCCTGGCGTTCGCCCATTCGGAGGGCGTGGTCCACCGCGACATCAAACCCGACAACATCATGCTAACCGGCGGTCACGCCGTGGTGGCGGACTTCGGCATCGCCAAGGCGGTGAGCGCATCGACCGGCGGCGGCTACACCACGACGGCGGGCGTGGCCCTGGGCACCCCGGCGTACATGGCCCCGGAACAGGCGACCGCCGATCCGCAGATCGACCACCGGGCCGACATCTATGCCGTCGGCGCCCTCACCTATGAATTGCTCACGGGAAGACCACCGTTCACCGGTTCCACGTCCCAGGCCGTTCTGACGGCCCAGGTAATGGAAGACGCCGACCCGGTCAGGAAGCACCGGGACCAGGTATCCGCTGAGCTGGAAGCCGTCGTCATGAAGTGCCTGGCCAAGATACCGGCCGATCGGTGGCAGACGGCCGACGAGATGCTGCCGTACCTGGATACCATGATGACGACGAGCGGTGGCATCACCCCGATGCCTACGACACCGATCGCGCCGGTTGCCAAGCGATTCAGTCCGGCCGTCGTGGCGATCGCAGGCATCGCCGTCATTGCTCTGGGCGTGATACTGATGAAGTGGTTGCCGTCGGGCACCACGCCGGTATCCCAAAGCGAGCGAAGGCAGCTGACCTTCTCCGGCGACATTCGCCAAGCGACGATCGGACCTGACGGTAGCTCGCTGGCCTATACCAACCGCATCGGGACACTGTACGTTCGCGACGCGGGCACCGATGCCGGCGTACTGGATCGGGTACCGGCTGGTGCGTTCTACCCGGCTTGGAGCCCCGACGGGTCAACTCTCATGTTCCAGGGAGACGAATTTGCTCTCTATACCGTACCGAGGCTGAGTGGGCAGGCCACGAAATTCCTCTCGCCACCATCCTTCTCCGTGTATGGCTATGACCCGGACGGTTCCTACCTGATCGGAAGCGGGAGCTGGATCTACTGGGGTACCGATCCCCAGAGCGTCGACTGGAATTCTTCCGATCCGACCTCAAGCGCCACCGACGGCCGGATGTTTCCCGTAGCCGACGGTGTGCGCCTATGGTTGGGCGGTGATCGGGTGAGTCTTTCGCCCAACGGCAAGTGGATCGCCTACCTCGGCGTGAGGGAAGCGCTCGACGGTGTCATTGGGGTGCTGGCCACCGACGGTTCGGGTGGATCGCTCGTGGTCGAGGGCAAGCCCCTCTTCATCAGCGGTGGCGGGCAACTGGACTGGTCGGCGGAGAGCGACGCCGTTTACTACCTGGCCAGCGATGGCGCCATCACCCAGGCGATCAGACGGGTCGGCATCGACCCGGAGACGGGCAAGTCAGATGGGACGGACGAGATGGTGTTCGACGGCATCCAGCCCTTCGCCTTCGATGTTTCGCCCGATGGCAACGCCATGGCCGTGGTGGGCGGCCGAAGCTGGTACAACGTAATGGTCGGGACCGGCTCCGGAGAGACGGCCGTGTCCATGGCGCCGGTGACGACGGGCACGGCCTGGACCGTGTCGCCGCGCTACTCGGCCGACGGTCTGCGCATGGTCTACAGCAGATTCGTGGGAATGGGCGGCGAAAATACCATTCACCTTCGTACGTTGGAGAGCGGTGCCGAGCGGGTCATAAGGGTGCGAGACGGTCTTCCGTGTTGCGCGAGCTGGTCGCCCGATGAACGCCGCTTGGCCTACTACACGTTGGGAGAGAGCGGAGTAGCGACCCTCACCGTCCTCGACCTGGATACCGAGGCTACCACCGCCGTGGGAGCCGGCGCTTGGTTCTCCAGAATAAATTGGACTCCGGACGGCGGCGCTCTCATTTTCAACGCCGCCGGTTGGTCAGCGTTCCGGCAAGTCGACCTGCCCTCGATGGCGGAACGTACCGTGGAAGTCGACGGGATCACCGAGGTGTGGGACGCCGTGCTCTCTCCAAACGGCCAGCGACTGGCTTTCGCGGGACAGACGGCGGACGGACCCCTGGGTATCTGGACGGTTTCAGCCAACGGCGGCGCGGCAACGAACATCCGCGCGACCGGCTCGGCGGTGCTGGCCTGGGACGACGACGGCATCCTCATCCGGAACGATGACACCATCCTCAGGATACCATCGTACGGTAATTCAGAAGCGGTGTTCGCGCGGTCGGAGCAACTAGCCAGTTGTAGCATCACCGGTGTTTCCGTTGCGCCGTCCACCGGGGCTTTTGCATGTAGTGTGAACGAAACATCGACCGATCTGTGGTGGGTGACGGGGGTGGGGTTCTAGCCCACCCGGAGATTCCATGGGCAAACGATTCCACAAACCGCTTCGACCATCGAGTGCCAAGAAGATCGCCGTGCTCGTCTCGGTTGCCGTTCTCTGCGTGCCCGGTCCCCTCCGTGCCCAGGACACCACGGAGCCCTACGTCATAGGGAACACCCACCAGCTTCACTCTGACGTGCTG
>JBDHMR010000418.1:0-2583 GCA_039656035.1 Gemmatimonadota bacterium | reverse complement strand
CATGCCGCCGGCCATCTCGAAAATCAATTCTTCCAGTGACGAGCCCATGGCCAGTTCGTAGTTGCCCGGCTTCTGGACGTGGCCGCAAACGGAGTAGAGCTTGGTGCCGGTGCTCTTCTCGTTGCCAAGACAAATTTCCTTGTACCAGTCGGCGCCGCGGGTCATGATGTGCGGCACCGCTGTGAGCGTCTCGACGTTGTTGACGGTGGTGGGGAGACCGAAGAGGCCGGCCTGGGCCGGAAACGGCGGCTTGATGCGAGGATTGCCCCGCCGACCCTCCAGCGAATTCATCAGCCCAGTTTCTTCGCCGCAGATGTAGGCGCCGGCGCCACGATGAATGACGATGTCGAGCCGTGGCCCGGTACCCATGAGTTTCTCACCCAGAACACCGTTGTCGTAGGCTTCCGCCACCGCCTTGGCCATTACGGCCAGCGGTTCGGTAAACTCGCCCCGGATGTAGATGTAGCAGCACTCGGCGCCGATGGCGTAGGCACCGATGGCGCAGCCTTCAATGAGCGCGTGAGGCGTCCAGCGCATGATCTCGCGGTCTTTGAACGTGCCCGGTTCCGACTCGTCGGCGTTGCAGACGAGGTAGTGGTTCTTGCCGCTGTCCTTGGGCATGAATGACCACTTGAGCCCGGTCGGAAAACCGGCACCGCCGCGTCCCCTGAGACCCGACGCCTTGACGACGTCCGTAACCGCGTCGGGCTCCATGGCCAGGGCGGCCTCCAGCGCTTTGTAGCCGCCGCGCTCGACCCAACCCTGGTAGCTGCGGGCGGCTTCGTCTCCGAAGTACTGCGACAGCACCACGGTTTCTTTTTCGTGCGAGGGGTGCGGATAGCCCATTATTCGTAGCCCTCCAGCAGCCCGGCCACCCGTTCGGGAGTTACGCTCTCGATGAAATCGTCGTTGACGAGGATTGGCGTGGCGAACCCACAGGCGCCCAGGCACTCGACCTCTTGCACAGTGAACCGCCCGTCCGGGCTGGTGCGCCCCAGCTCCTCACAACCGGTTTCTTTCAGGATGGCCCGCATCACGTCTTCAGCACCACACAGGTTGCATGGACTAGTGGTGCACACCTGGATGACGTTCCGGCCCACGGGGTGGGTGTAGTACATGGTGTAGAACGTGACCACACCCTTGACGTATGCCGGGGTAACGCCGAGTATCTCAGCCACCTCGGCCATGGCGGATTCGGAGATCCAGCCGCGGGCCTCCTGCACCATCCACAGAGCCGGCAACATGCAGGCCTGCTTGGTAGGGTACCGCTCGAACAACGCTTCGAGAGCGGCTTTGGTCTCTCCGGTAAAGACCGGCTGGTAACTGGTCTCGGGCGCGCTGGCTCCGGCCGTACTCATCGGTCGACCTCCCCCATCACGATGTCCACGCTGGCGTTGATGGCGATGACGTCGGACAACAGGGCGCCCTCGCACAACTTCGGCAACGCTGCCAGGTTGATGAACGCCGGCGGGCGTATGCGCCACCGGACCGGCTTGGCTGTCCCGTCGGACACGAGGTAGTACCCCAGCTCGCCCTTGGGGTTTTCGACACCCATATAGGCTTCGCCGACGGGCGGCTTGATCCCTTCCATGACCTGCTTGAAGTGAAAGATCATGGCTTCCATGTCGCTCATGGCCCGTGATTTCGGCGGGAGGATGACCCGCGGATCGTCGACGTTTATCGGTCCCGGCTTCAGACGGTCGAGCGCCTGCTCGAGAATGCGATTCGACTGATACATCTCCTCCAGCCGAACCCGGTACCGGTCGTACACGTCGCCGCGCTCCCCGATGGGGACTTCGAAATCGTAGGTCTCGTAGTCGAGGTAGGGCCGGTCCTTACGGACATCGTAGGGCACGCCCGAAGCCCTCAGCATTGGGCCCGACAAGGAGTAGTTTATGGCGTCTTTGCCCGAGATCACGCCGACGTCCTGCGTGCGCCCGCACCAAATGCCGTTGTTGGTGAACATGGTGTCGATCTCGTCGAGCACCTTGGGGAATCTCTTGGTAAACTCCCGCAGCCCGTCGGCCCACCCATCCGGGATGTCCGCCATCAGCCCACCGACACGCGTCATGCTGGTGGTGAGTCTGGCCCCGGTCCACTCTTCCTGCAGGTTGTAGATCATCTCCCGTTCCTGGAACGACCACAGGAACGGGGTGAAAGCCCCAAGATCGATACCCGTGGTGCCGATCCAGACAATGTGCGAGATGATACGGCTGATTTCGCAGGCGATCACTCGCAGGACAGTGCATCGCTCGGTGATCTGGATGTCCATCAGTTTTTCGACCGCCAGCGCCAGAAGGACGTTGTTGGCCATCGGCGCCAGATAATCGGTCCGGTCGGTCAGCGGTATGATCTGATTGTATTGGCGGTATTCGCCCAGCTTCTCGAAGCCGGAGTGCAGATACCCGACGTGAGGGATCATCCGCACTACGGTTTCGCCATCGAGTTCCACCACCAGGCGGAGAACGCCGTGTGTCGCCGGGTGCTGAGGGCCGATGTTGACCATCATGCGATCGCCATCGAGCTTGTCGGGGGCGGCTATTCCCAATGGCTCGAGGGTAGCCTTCCCATCGGCGTCGAGTC
>JBDHMR010000417.1:0-3340 GCA_039656035.1 Gemmatimonadota bacterium | reverse complement strand
CCGTCGATGGCGGCGATCTGGTCGTCTTTCATCGGCCCGTCGGTGGCTCCGAAGTCGATCGTCCCCTGGCTGAACTGCCGCACTCCGCCCCCCGACCCGATCGACTGATAATTGATCTGGACACCGGTGGCGCGGTGATACTCGTCGAACCACCGGGTATAGATCGGGTTGGGGAAGCTGGCGCCGGCGCCGGTGAGCATCGTGGTGCCCCCGCTCCCGCCTCCGCTGCAGGCGGCAAGAACGGTAACGGCGCCGAGGGTCAGCGAGCCGGCCAGCGAGCGAGGTGAAGAAGTGGTCATCGTGGTCCTTTCATCGATACAGGTCTCATTGGCTTACCGGTACCATGAAAGCAGACTGTCGTTACGACGGTATCACGGAATTGTCACAGATGTGTAACGGAGCGTTTTGCCGGGAACCAGCAGGTTACCTCGGTTCCGACGCCCCATTCAGTACGCGCCTCGACACGACCGCCGTGGCCCTCGACCAGATGCTTCACGATGGCCAGTCCCAGCCCCGTCCCACCCTGGGCTCGGGACCGGGCTTCGTCGGCACGGTAGAAGCGCTCGAAGATCCTGGGGAGATGCTCGGACAGGATACCGGTGCCGTCGTCACGGATGCTGACCCGGATGAAGTCCTCACTCGGCTGGATGTCACAGTGGATGGTGCCGCTGGCTTCCGTGTGGCGAATGGCGTTGTCAAACAGGTTCACCAGGATTTGACGAAACGCCTCGGGATCCACTTGAAGCTGCTGGTCGGCGGGACAGTCGAGCACGAGGGTCCGTTCGGTTCCGGCCCGCGATGCCAAGCCTTCCCACTCTTGCCGCACTACTCCGGCCGCGGGGAATGTTTCCGGTTGGGGTTGCCACCGCCCCGACTCGATGCGGGAAAGATCCAGAAGGTCGTCAACCAGGTGCTGCATTCGCCGGGTATTCGACCGGATAGTCTCGAGGAACTGGCGGGCCACGTCCGGTTCCGGCGGGTCGGTGAGCAGTGTTTCCGTGTAGCCAGCCACCGAGGTCAGCGGGGTCTTCAACTCGTGCGACACGTTGGCCACGAAGTCCGTACGGACGGTTTCGAGTTTTCGGAGATCGGTCAGGTCGTGCAGCACCACCACGGCTCCACCGGAGGGCAGCGGGCGCGCACCGATGAAGAAGGTGACGCCGTCGACCTCGATCTCCCGACTGACCGACTGTCCCTGCATGACCGCCTCGACCAAAGCTCGAGCTTCTTTTGACTTGAAGAGCATGGGGAGGTCGGGGATGGGGTCGGTGGCACCGTAGCCCAACTGCTGCCGCGCCGCCGGGTTGGCGGTGACGATTCGACCGCGTTCGTCGGTCGCCAGGACGCCCTCAACCATGGCGCTCACCACTGCGTTCGACTCAGCTTGCTCCCGACGCAATTCGTCGAACCGATCTTCCAGTTGCCCGTGCATGGCTCTGAGTGAGACCACCAGGCCGTCGATGTCGGAAACCCCCGACCGGGGGAACCGTGGGAGGTTCCCCGCTGCGATCGCCCGTGCCGCAGCGGAAAGGCTGCGCAGCGGCCGGGTGATCGAACGCACGGCGAAGACCGTGATGGTCGACCCAACGATGAGCGCCAGGACCGCTGCCCAGACGATGGCTGTCCTCGACCGGCGCCGAACGGCATCGAGTTGCATCCGACTGGTGGCTACCCGGACGACTCCGGGTCCACCGGGAATCGCCACGTAGAACAACTCCGTACCGACAGTCTCGCTGTGCCGCCGGGCCGTCCCCAGTTCTCCGGCCAGCGCAGCCCTCACTTCGGGCCGGTCCGCGTGATTGGCGATGTCGGTGATGGTGGGGTTGGGGATATCGCTGTCGGCCACGACCTCGCCCGCACCGTCGATGAGGGTGATGCGCAGATCGTTGCGCTGTCCCAGGTCCCGAACGTGGCGCTGCCACCCCGATGTGTCGTCCGTGATGCTCGCTCTTACCAGACGGGCCGTGCGCTCGAGGTCTTCTATGGTTTGCTGTTCCAGGTCACGCCGAAGGGTTCGGTCCGCTGCCCACACCAGCACCAGCATGGATAGCATCAGCACCATGATAGTCCCGAGCACGGCTCGCCAGGCAAAACTCACCGGGCGGCATCCTCGTCCGCGCTTCTGAATCGGTAGCCCAGGCCTCGCACGGTTTCGATCAGATCGGCCCCCTCACCCAGCTTGGCCCGCAGGCGCTGCACGTGCATGTCCACGGTTCGGGTCTGGATGTCGGGCTGGGCTTCCCACACGGTTTCCAGGAGCTGAGCACGGCTTTGCGCCCGGCCACGTCGTTCCACCAGGATCTCAAGCAGGCGGTACTCCGTCGCGGTGAGGTTCATCCCCTCGCCATCCACCTGAGGGGAGAACGGTTTGGTGAGGTAGTCGTCCGCGCCGAGCTCCAGTCCCCGTATGCGATCGACCTCTTCACGGCGGGCGGTCAGCAGGATGACGCCGATGTCGCGGGTGGCTGCGTCACGCCGCAGATCGGTCAGTACATCGTATCCCGAGTGACCAGGGAGCATCAGGTCGAGCACGATGACGTCCGGTGGCGTTTCCCGGGCGGAGTGCAAGGCTTCGGTGCCACTGGCGGCGGTGGACACCCGATAGCCCGCTCTGGCAAGGTGATAGGCGACCAGGGCGGTGATGTCGGGTTCGTCGTCGACGACAAGAATGCGATGGCTCATGGCGTTAACTGATGGAGGCTACCACTCGGTCATCGCGCCGATGCCGGCGGGCGTGCGACCGGGCTCGATCGCGCGCCCGGTGTCTCTCAGCCTTGAAGCGCTCTTCATGGTGGATTCCATCCAACACGGCCTTCACCAATCGTTCACGCGGTCCGGTCAGTCGGGCCAGCCGGTAGAGCACGAACTGGGCGATCTGCGTGTCGTCCACCAGTTGGATGCTGCGTAGCACTTTGAGGTGCCGCGATACGGTCGGCTGCGGTTGCCCGAGGATGATCTGGAGATCGGAAACGAAGAGGGGCGCAGCGGCCAGGCAATTCAAAATGCGAAGCCGGGTAGGCTCGGCGAGGGTGACCAGCAGTTCGGAGGGTGACGGAAGGGCGCGTGCCATATTCGCGTAAACGAATACACGTGCGGGCCTGTTGGCGCAACCCTGGCTCCCGTGTCGGTGTTGACTTAATGAAGATTCCTTCCGGCAAGGGGATATATTGTGCCATGCTATCTGCCGTGCTCCTGTGCGTCGTCGTGGCCTCGGCCGTACAAGACACGGCGGCTCACGGTGTCATTGAGCCAAGTAACCAGGCTCACGCCGAGCGGCCGGTGTTGCGTGTCGTGTCGTTCAACGATCTCGATGGAACCCTGCTGTCGGATGACGGTCGCG
>JBDHMR010000416.1:0-2593 GCA_039656035.1 Gemmatimonadota bacterium | reverse complement strand
CAACCGTGATCAGGATCGAGAGCCGCGCCAGCTTGGTGCGTTGGGGGAGGGAAGAGCGCGGTGGCAGGACCATCGAACTCGAGGTCACCGGTGTCGATTCCATAAGTTTCTATTTCGGTGGCGGTGGCCGGTTTTCCGGGGCCGAGGGCGCCGACTCGGTGGCGATGACCTTCACCATCCCGGCAGTGGGGCAGTCGGTACCGGTGTATCAAATCGGACGTTACCAGTTGCGTGAAACACTCGCCGAATCCGCGGACCAGGTAACCGCCGACCAGTAACCCGCCCGCCGGGCAGTTCTCAGTCGACCAAGCGCAGAGGCATCACCAGTGTGAGATAGCTGGCCGGATCGTCCCAGCCGACCGGCTCACAGGTGGCGGCGCGTTCGGGGGACTTGAAGGTGAGACGTACCTCCTCCGTCGGCAGGTACTTCAGGACTTCGAGCAGATAGGCGGCGTTGAAGCCGATCTCCATGGCGGAGCCGTCGTAGGTAACGGTGACTTCCTCCTGGGCCTCACCCAAGTCCGGCGTCTGCACCGACAGCTTGCAGGTACCGTTGGCCAAACCAACCCTCACCCGGTGCGTCTGGTCGCTGGCGACGATGCTCATGCGCCGCAGCGCGGCGATCAGCGCTGCCTTATCGACGGTCAAGTTCTTGTCGTTCTCCCGCGGGATTACTTGCTCATAATTGGGATAAGGGCCTTCGATCAGCCGGGTGTAGATCTGCGTGGTAGCTGACCGGAATCCCAGATGATTCTCGCTCTTGGCGATCTCGATTTCCTGGTCCGAGTCGAACAAGCGCCGAATCTGCTCGAGGGCCTTGGGCGGCACGATGAGATCGGCGTCTTCGGCACCGCCCTCGACGGGCACGTCCATTCGTGCCAACCGGTGCCCGTTGGTGGCCACCATTCGCATCCGCTCGGGTCTGAGTTCCCACAAGACCCCGTTGAGGATGGGACGGCTCTCTTCGGTGCTGGCGGCGAAGGCCACATGACCGATCAGTTTCTGCAGGTCCTGGGCGGAACACTTCCAGCTGTCATCGAATGAGACCGAGGGGAATGCCGGAAACTCCTCACGGGGCAGCCCCAGGAGCTTGAACTTGGATCGGCCACACTCGATGGTGACACGCTGTTCACCGGCGGAACTGACGTTGATGGCGGCACTGGGCATTTCACGAACGATCTCGACCAGCTTTCTGGCTGGGAGAGTGATGGCGCCTTCCTCCTCGACCGATGCCGCTATCGTGGTGGTCACCGCTATGTCGAGATCGGTGCCGGAGAGCCTGAGACCATCGTCGTGGGCTTCCACAAGGATGTTCGAAAGTACTGGAAGGGTTGTCTTGGCCGGGATGCTGGCGGCAACGGCGACAAGGCCTTCTTGTAGGTGTTCGCGGGTAATTGTGAACTTCATTCTGGTCCTCTGGAACGCTAAAAACAAACAAGACTTCTATTAAGTAATAAATCTAGTAGTAGTAGTAGAGGGTCTGGAAATGTTGAGCGTCGGCCTAACTCCTCATGTGATCTACGTGTAGGTCGTTTGACCCGTGTCTATACCCTGTTGGCGATCTGCACAACTCACCCAACTATCCCCGCTGATTCACAGTTCCCACATTGGCCACATTCGCCAAGACGAATGTGGTTGGTTAGTGTGCCAACAACTCGCGACGCGCGAGGTCGACGCGCTCGCGGAACACGCGGTCCAATTCGAGTTGACGCTGCACCTTGCCCACGCTGTGAATGACGGTGGAGTGATCGCGGCCGCCAAAGGCGTTGCCGATTTCCACCAACTGCATGTTGAGCAGGTCGCGGGCGAGGTACATGGCGATCTGGCGGGGAACGGTGAGTGCCTTGATGCGAGCCTTGGATCGCAGGCCCTCCGGTGTAACGCCCCAACGGCGCGCCACGATCTCCTGCACCCGGCCGATGGACGGGAGCGGGGTTGCCGAAGGCTCCGGTTCGCCGCCGGTCAATTCGATCTTGTCCGACAGCGCTTCGCGGGCAAGGTCTACACTGACTTCGCGGTGCTTGAGTGAGGCGAACAGCAGCAGCTTGATGATGCAGCCTTCCAGTTCGCGCACGTTGGAGCGGATGCTCTCGGCGATGAAGCGGATGACATCGTCCGGGATGGTCAGTTCGAGGTGATCCTGCTCCTGCTTCTTCTTGAGGATGGCGATGCGATGTTCCAGATCGGGTTGCCCAACGTCCGCCACCATGCCCCATTCGAAACGGCTGATCAGTCGGGCTTCGAGTCCGGGGATTTCCTTGGGGGCCCGGTCGGACGTGAGCACGATCTGTTTGTTGTCTTCATAGAGCGCGTTGAAGGTGTGGAAGAACTCCTCCTGAGTGGCTTCCTTGCCCTCCAGGAAGTGTACGTCGTCCACCAGGAACAGATCCACGTCGTTGCGGTAGCGCCGTCGGAATTCCGGCATCCTCCGGTTGTGGATGCTCTCGATCACTTCGTTGATGAACTGTTCGGCCCCGACGTACAGCACCCTGGTTTCGGGGAACCGATGGCACACGTCGTGAGCGATGGCCTGCATCAGGTGGGTCTTGCCCAGCCCGGTGGCCCCGTAGATGAACAGAGGGTTGTAGATGCG
>JBDHMR010000415.1:0-2594 GCA_039656035.1 Gemmatimonadota bacterium | reverse complement strand
CGTCCGGTAGGTCACCCCGACCACGAACTCGTGTGCCAGAGGCAGGTCCTGGCCCGAGGCGGGGGAGAGGGGGAAAGACGCTGCGAGGAGCAGGAGAAAGGCACTTCTAGCGATGGATGACATGATGCCTGGTCTGATTTCGAGGTGAAGGTGAGCGGCTCGCAAGTAACTCGGGGATGAGGTGGGAGACAAGGCGTTCTAGTGTGCGGTGCGCAGTGCGCTGGGGGGGGGTGGTGGTTTTGGGAGCGGGAAGAATCCGGAATAGTACTGTTGCCCCCGGCGGCGGAATGGGGCATACTTTCAGTTACGGTACTACCGTGACTGAAATAGCGGTATTACCGTAGAAACTACTTGAGGTGACAGAGCCTAACACAATGTCCAATAAATTGTTACAGCCGCTCACTCCCGTCGCTTTCCATGTCTTGCTAGCGCTCAACGATGGGCCTGCCCATGGATATGCGGTCATGCGGGCGGTTGCGGATAGCGCCACCGGTGAACCGACCATGGGCCCCAGTACTGTGTATGGTGCCCTGGAACGATTGTCCCAGCGGGGCCTCGTGGGTGTTTCCAAGGCAGGCGGATCCCAGCGCAAGCGCTACACACTCACGCCGGCGGGTCATCAGGCGTTGTGGGCCGAATCGGCCCGGATTGCCAGATTGGCGGAGCTGGTCCGGGAACGACAACTGGTTCCGAAGGAAGGCAGCTGAGCAGGTTGGGCTCCTGCTGCGTAGCCGGGGTCCTGACCGGGTGCTTTTGCCGTTTCGTATTACTGTTGTTGGCGTTAGCTTGATAGCCGCGTAGCCAGGCTGTTTTCCCAACCATCAAAGACCGGTTCCTCATGTCGCTCGAGACCACCGTCATCAGCGCCGATCCAGCCACGCACCAGACACCACTGTTGATCGTGGTCGTCTCCCAGGGGGGCCAGCCGGATTCGCTCGCCCAATTGGACGAAGCCACCGGTGGCGCGGTGGGACGCCTTTATGAGGCAGCGGCGTTCGAGGGCAAGCGCGACCAGACGGCGGTGCTGTACCCCTCCGGCCCCCAGGAGCGGGTTCTCCTTTCCGGCGCCGGCAAGCCGGGCGACCTGAACCTGGCCGCTCTGCGTCGCGCCGCCGCGGTCGGCACCAGGATGGCGGCCAGGATGGGTGTGGCCTCGGCATCGGTGGTTTGCGTGGCGGAGGCCGCCAACGGTCTTTCCCCCGAGGACGTTGCCCAGGCTGTGACCGAAGGGGCCCTGTTCGGAGCCTGGCGCTTCGACGAGTTCAAGAAGCCGCCTAAGGAGAAGAAGCCCAAGCTCGAGCGGGTCGACCTGCTTGTTGCTTCGGATGTCGACGCCAGCACCGCCGGGCATAGCGTGGGAGCGGCTATCGGCGCGGGCCAGACGTTAGCCAGGAACCTCCAGATGCTCCCCGGCAACACCTGTACTCCCAGCTATCTCGCCGGGGTTGCCAGCGACCTGCGTGAGCGTCACGGATTCGAGGTCACGGTCCTCGACCGGGCGGATATCGAGAAGGAGGGAATGGGTGGGCTCATGGCCGTCAGCCAGGGGAGTGTCGAAGAGCCCAGGTTCATAGTTCTGGAGTACCGTGGCGCCGAGGGACCACCGGTGGTTCTGGTGGGCAAGGGAGTCACCTTCGACACCGGCGGGATCTCCCTCAAGCCGCCGGCAAACATGGAAGAGATGAAGTTCGACATGTCGGGGGCCGCGGCGGTACTGGGGACCTTCGAGACCTTGGGGCTGCTCAAGCCTGATTGTCATGTCATCGGTTTGGTCCCGTCGACCGACAACATGCCGTCCGGCTCCGCGTTCAAGCCAGGCGACGTGGTCCGCAGCCATTCGGGCAAGACCATCGAGATCGTCAACACCGACGCCGAGGGACGGCTCATTCTGAGTGACGCGCTGTCGTATGCCAAACGATTTGAACCGGCGTGCGTGCTCGATGCGGCCACGCTCACCGGAGCCGTGGTGACGGCCCTCGGTCACAACGCTTCGGGGGTCATGGGGACGGACGATGACTTGATCGAAGAGGTGCGTGTAGCCGGGAACCGTTCGGGTGAACGGGTGTGGCACTTCCCGCTGTGGGATGAGTATCGCGATCAGATCAAGTCGGAGATCGCCGACATGAAGAACTCTGGCGGCCGGCCGGCCGGGACCATCACAGCCGGGTGGTTCCTGCGGGAATTCGCCGACGGCTATCCCTGGGCTCACCTCGATATCGCCGGCACCGCCTATACCGATCGCGCCTCGCCCATTTGCGGGAAGGGGCCCACCGGCGTCGGGGTCCGGCTGTTCAGCGAATTTGTGCTCGCCCGCCAACCGTAAGTTTCGGCGCCGCGTTCAGCGGGGCTTTCTGCTCGCATTCGTGGCGCTGGGCGGTCTAACCGCCACGGCCACGGGCCAGGTGGTGCCGGACTCCGCCCGGGCCGATTCCTTGCCACCAGAAGTCGATCTCACCGCCAAGTTCCTCGAGGTGTCCGAGCTGGCCCGGCAGACCGTTCCCGTCATGCTGCGGCTGGAGCCCGCCGCCCCACAGCCCACGTATTCCAGAATGATCTTCACTCGGGATTCCATCGAGTGGAACGGAGCCGGCTCC
>JBDHMR010000414.1:0-2595 GCA_039656035.1 Gemmatimonadota bacterium | reverse complement strand
CCCTGCCCCACTGGTACGCGGCCTTCCCCGTCGCCTCGGCCACCGCCGTCGCATCTTTCGGTCCCATGACAGGGTGCCGCCGGATCGATTCTCCGGTGGCCGGGTTGATCGTTTCAATCATCGGAGTCACCTGTTGAAATTGGAGCAGCGGGATGGTGTTCCTCCTCGACACAACCGAGAGCCGGTCGTTATCATCCTTCAGGAAGTATGTCCCGAGACCGTCGACAGGAGAAGTTTCCGTGTCCGTATTCACCAATCCGGCAACCGGTGCCGAGGACAGCGCCCAGGCCTACATCGACGGCACCCTGGCACTCCTGGGCGACAGCGACCCGCTGACGGTACTGCGCCATGGACAATCCGCCTTCGAGGAGTTGATGAGCGGACACTCCCCGGAAGACCTGCGCCGGCCAGAGGCGCCAGGCAAATGGTCGGCCGCGGCGCTGGCCCAGCACATGGCCGATTCGGAGACTACCTGGGCCTACCGGCTGCGAATGGTCCTGGCCCACGACCGTCCGACGCTGGCGGGCTACGACCAGGACGCCTGGGCCGAGCGCCTCCGCTACATGGAGGCCGACCCAGCCGAAGCGTTGACCCGCTTCGGCATGATGCGCCGAGCCAACCTGGCATTGCTCGAATCCCTGGCTCCGGAGGAGTGGGATCGGGTGTCGGTCCACAGCGAGCGGGGGGAGGAGAGCGTCGAGCACATGACTCGGCTCTACGCCGGTCACGATCTGGTCCATCGCCGTCAGATGGCCCGCATCCTGGCGTGATGTCGTCTGGGAACCACAAACGACGCATGACTGTCATAGAGACATGACCAGGGCATTCAACCCGGAGCACTATCGCCCCGGAGGGGATGCCCCCGAACTGGAGAAGCCATGAACGACGCCGACAATGGATTCAAGCCGGGGCGCGGACGGATCTACGACAGCATCGTCGATACCATCGGCGACACTCCGTTGGTGCGGGCCCCGGGCCTGTCGGCCAAGCACAAGCCCAAAGCCGACGTGCTCCTCAAGTTGGAGTTCTTCAATCCGCTCGCCAGCGTCAAGGACCGGATCGGCGTGGCCATGATCGACGCTCTCGAGCGTGACGGGCTCATCAACGAGGACACAACCATCGTCGAGCCAACGTCGGGCAACACAGGAATTTCACTGGCTTTCGTCTGCGCCGCGCGCGGTTACCGCTGCGTCCTTACCATGCCCGAGACGATGTCGCTCGAACGACGACAGATGCTGACGTTACTGGGGGCCAAGCTGGTGCTGACGCCCAAGGAAAAGGGCATTAACGGCGCCATCGAAAAGGCCGACGAACTTCTGGCAGAAATTCCCGGCGCGGTGCAGCCGATGCAGTTCGACAACCCGGCAAATCCCGAGATCCACACCCGCACCACCGCCGAAGAGATCTGGCGGGACACGGACGGCAAGGTCGACGTCATCGTGTCCGGTGTAGGCACGGGCGGCACGCTAACCGGGTGCGGTTCGGCTCTCAAGCCCCGGCGACCGGGGCTCAAGATGGTGGCCGTGGAGCCGACCGTGAGCCCGGTGCTCTCCGGTGGCGAGCCAGGACCTGGCAACATGATCCAGGGGATCGGCGCGGGGTTCATCCCCACAATTCTCGACACCGATCTGATCGACGAAGTCATCGCCGTCGAAAACGAAACGGCGTTCGACTGGGCGCGGGACGCGGCCCGCCTCGACGGCATTCCGGTTGGCGTCTCGTCGGGTGCGGCGCTGTATGCGGCGTACCAGGTGGCCGCCAGACCCGACATGGCAGGCAAGACCATCGTGACGATCATCCCGTCCTTCGCCGAGCGCTACGTATCGACCCCACTGTTCGGGGAGATGCCCACCTAGCACATTTCCTCGCTGAGTGCCCGCCACCGAGGATATCGGGAACGGGTAATGAAGGGCGCGTTGTCACAATCGCCATAGCCGTGATAGAATCAAGTCGTCCCAAAGGTGAATCGAGCACCCATGCTGACTGATTTCGAAACCCTGGAAACTCCCGTCCCGCTGGTCGACCTCGACAGTCTCCAGCGCAACCTCGATCGCATGGCGGGCTACGCCATGGAGCACGGCCTGGCGCTCAGACCCCACATCAAGACGCACAAGTCGCCGATGGTCGCTGGGGAGCAGATTCTGCGAGGCGCCACTGGGCTGACCTGTGCCACCATCAATGAAGTCGAAGTGATGAGTGAGATGTCGCGCGACATCCTGTTGGCCTATTCACCGATCGGGGAGGCCCGCCTCCGCCGCCTCATGCGGGTGAGCGAGTCGTTGCGGCTGTCGGTCATGCTGGATTCGGCGGCGGCCATCGAAGGCCTGGCGCACGCCGCCGAGCGCACCGAGCTCGACGTCGACGTGCTGGTGGAACTCGACCTGGGGATGCACCGGGTAGGGGTACAGCACGCGTCCGATGCGGTTGCGCTGGCCCGCCAGATAGAAGCGAGTCCCAGGCTTCGGTACGCCGGCATCGGGTTCTATCCGGGGCACATCCGCGATCACGTCTCCGCCCAGCAGCCAGCGCTGACCGCGCTCAACGACGCATTGGGTTCGGTGATTGGTGAGCTGGAACGGGTGGGCCTGGCACCGC
>JBDHMR010000413.1:0-2604 GCA_039656035.1 Gemmatimonadota bacterium | reverse complement strand
ACCATCCAGCGCCATGTGCAGCAACTTGTTGCAGATGGCTTCGGCGCTGTCGGCAGAACCGAGTTGTTCCCGCAACTCGACGTTGGTCACGTGCTTGGTCAGGCCGTCGGTGGCGAGGAGAAGCATGTCGTCGGTTTGCAGGTCCAGAGTGTAAACCTCGGGGATGGCGGTACCGCCGATGGCGCTGGAGAGTATATGGCTGAAGGGCGAGTGTTCGGCTGTCACCGGTGACATCACGCCCTGATCGACCAGATCCTGAGCGATGGTCTGATCGCGAGTGATCTGGCTCAATTCTCCTCCCCGGAACAGGTAGCAGCGACTGTCTCCCACCTGTACCACATAGGCTCGGCGATTTACCACCTTGACCAGCGTCAGCGTGGTAGCCATCCCCTCCCGCTCGGGATGCGCTTCACCTTCCTGCTGAACGTCCTTGTGGGTGCGCATGACCGCCATGCGCAACTCATCGATGAAACGTTCCTCGGCGGCTTCATCCACAGTGTAGTAGCAGCGCATTGCCTGGGTGACGTACCGGGCCACGTTTTCCAGCGCCGTTTCGCTCGCCTTCTCCCCAGCCGCCAACCCACCGACCCCGTCGGCCACCATGAGCAACGCGGCGCGGCCGGGCCCCGTGAGTTGACCCAATTTGGTATCGGGCAGGCTGGTTTGCTCGATCTCGACGGCCTTCATGAGGGATGCAATGAGGAACTGGTCCTCATTGATAGTGCGGACCTTCCCTACGTGGGTAGCCCCACTGGCATCCAGCCCACCACTCTTGAGCGCCATCCAGTACTCCTCAGCGATTCGGGTCTGCTCGAAGAATGGAGGTCCCCTACGCGGGAGGCAAGCCCACAATATTGCTAGAGATAGGGAGAGAACAGGCGGGCCACGCCATCGCGCAGCCGGATCGGCAGGGCCCGCCCATTGACCTGTGCCAGGGTCACGGGCCGTGCGGCTGCCCGCTTGGCGGCGATTAGCGGCTCCACTGCGTCCGCCAGCTTGGGATCGTAGCACTCGACGTTGAATTCGAAATTCAAGCGCAGGCTGCGGGCGTCCCAGTTGGAGGAGCCGAACATGACCCAATGCCGGTCCACCACGAAGAGCTTGGTGTGGTCGAACGGCGGCTGGGTGAGGCGGACAGTCACTCCCCTGATCAACAGTTGCCACAGCCCGGCGGTACTGGCCCACTGGACGAAGCGCAGATTGTTTTTCTCGGGAATCATCACCTCCACCTCGACCCCACGCATCGCCGCCGTGTTGAGCGAGGTGATGAGTGTCTGATCGGGGAGGAAATACGGCGTCACGATCTCGATCCGCTCTCGCGCCTGGGCGATGGCGCCGAGGAAGGTCCAGCGATGGGTCTCGAAATTCTCGTCGGGACCGTCGGGAATGCCCCGTGCAAGAGAGGTTCCGACGGACTCGAGCGGCGGCCTCCAGACGTCGTCTTCCAGCCGCTCTCCAGTGGCGAACAACCAATCCTCGGCGAAAGTGTCCAGTAATTCCCGCACTACCGGTCCTTCGATATGGAAATGCAGATCCTGGATCGGGTGAGCCGTCTCGCTTTCCAGGAGACTGCCCTCGCGAACGTTCATCCCTCCGGTGAATACGATCCGGCCGTCGGTGACCAGAATTTTTCGGTGGTTTCGCATGTTCATGTAAGTCATCTGGGCTGGTACCCAGGTATCCAGAAACGCGGCGACCTTGACGCCACGGCCGGCCAGGACTTTGGTGATCCTGGGTTTCCCGTACTTGGCCCCGACCCCATCGATGAGGACGCGGACATCAACGCCGCGGTCGACGGCCCGGACCAGCGCCTCGACGAACATCTTCCCGGCGACATCGTAGTCGAAGATGTAGCTCATCATGGCGATGCTGACCGAGGCGGAGTCGATCGCCTCGAGCATCGCCGGGTAAGCCTCCTCACCGTTTACCAACGGAAGGATGCGGTTGCCATCGGTCAGCGGCTGGCTGGTGATGCCATCGACCATCCGTGACAGGGTGGCGAACGGGTCGCCCTGGGGGATAATGGTGCCGCCCACCTGCCGTGGAAGGGGAACGACCCCGCTCGCATCCCGTGGCAGGAACAGCGGGCGTCGCTGGAGCTTTCCGGCCTTGCGCTGCAGGCGGTTGACGCCGAGTACCGCGTAGAGAATGGCGCCGACAAAGGGCGACAACCAAATGAGACCGGTCCAGCCGATGGCCGCCCGGACGTCCCGTTTGTAGAGGATGACGTGGGCCGAGGTAACGGCCGCCAGGGCGAACGCGGCCAGGGACACGATCCAGGGCCATGAAGATTTGATAAATTCTGTCACGAGTGTCAGTGGTCCGGCGGGAGGGTGGGCCTGAGCGATTCTACCGGCAACGAGCCCCTCCAGCAAGTACGCCCATCCTCTGGCGGTTGCAACATCATCCTATGAAGCAGTTTTCACAGGAATCTCACCGAGACTTCCTCCACGGTCATGCACGCTTCGGTAGTCGTTCATGCAGGAGTCGCCATGAGCAAACGCCAAGTGGTACCGCCCAGTAACGCCGTCATCGCGCGGCGATTGGAGGAGGTTGCCCGCCTGCTCGAAGAGCAGGCCGCCAACCCGTTCAGGGTCCGGGCCT
>JBDHMR010000412.1:0-2604 GCA_039656035.1 Gemmatimonadota bacterium | reverse complement strand
GCCATCGGCGCCTGCCGTATCGAATGGCGGGACGACAAGATCACTTCCGTGAAGTTGCTCGACGGACGATCGCTGCCGGCCCGGCCGGCGAAGGAGCCTTCACTTCCCCGATGGGTCCGCGACGTGCAACTGCGGCTCACGCGCCACCTTGAAGGAACGAACCAGGACCTGAGCACCATTCCGCTCGACTTTGACGGAATCCCGCCGTTCCACCGAGAGGTCTATCGCGTTGCCCTGGGCATCCCGGCCGGCGAACCCATGAGCTACGGCCAATTGGCGGCTCGCGCCGGGTCTCCCCAAGCGGCCCGGGCAGTGGGCCAAGCCATGCGCCGGAATCCCTTCCCCCTCATCGTACCGTGCCACCGGGTGGTGGCGACCGGTGGCGGATTGGGTGGCTTTTCGGCGGTCGGAGGAGTCACTACCAAGCGCCGCCTGCTGTCTATCGAGAAGCGGGCGGTGGCGGAGGAAGATCGAGCCCGTGAATCCCACTGGCCGTTCGACGTCGACCGGGCTCGCCGCCACCTCCGCCGGCATGATCCGGAACTGGGCCAGGCCATCGGTCGGTTGGGGTCCGTTCGCTTCGTCCGCCAGTCGGGCCGGAGCCCCTACCGAGCCTTGTTCCGGGCCATCGTCTATCAGCAGCTACACGTGAAGGCGGCTTCGACCATTCTGGGACGCGTGCTGGCGCTGTACGCGCCCAAGAAGTTCCCCGCGCCGGAGAATCTCCTCGCCACGCCCGAGGCGCATCTGCGGGCAGCGGGACTGTCCCGCAACAAGACCGCCGCCGTGCGGGACCTGTCGGCCAAGGTTCTCGACGGCACGGTACCATCCGTCCGACGGTTGTCTCGCATGGACGACGAGACCGTCATCGAACGATTGGTCGCCGTGCACGGTATCGGGCGCTGGACGGCCGAGATGTTCCTGATTTCCCTCATGGGCCGGCCTGACGTGATGCCGGTGGACGACCTCGGCGTACGCAAGGGGTTCGGTAGGGTGTTCGGCTGCGATGAGGTCCCGCCACCCGGGGTGGTCCTGGAGCGCGCCGAGGCGTGGCGGCCATATCGCACCGTAGCCACGTGGTATATGTGGCAGGCGGCCGATTCGCTACTGTTCCAGTAACCGCGCGGCGGATTCGATGGCGACCTCCGAGCCCGTCAGGGCGAGCATGTCGCCGGCCTCCAGCCGCTCCTGCCCGGAGGGGAGTTCGATGCGGTCGTCTCCCCGGCACAGGGCCACTACAGTGGCTCCGGTTAGACCCCGCAGATCCAGCTCGGCCAGCGTCCGGCCAACCACGGGGCTGTCCGGCTCCACCGTCACCGGTGTCAGCACCCCGATGCCGGGCATGAGTTCGCGAACCCGGTGTATGGCAGACGGTTCTCGCCCCGAGCGCTCCCGGGCCAGGGCCTCTGCGATGAGCCCGCCGGTAGCCAGCATGTGTCCTTCCAAGCTTCCGGCCGACCGCCAAAAGGCCCCGGCAAACAGTAGTACCAACAACGCCAGTCCGATGGGACCCGCGTAGCCCGGCACGAATGGAAGGGTGGCTGCCACGATGGGAATGCCCACCACCAGGACTATGGCGATTTCTGCCGTGAGCAACAGTGCTCGCCGCGGTTCGTGCCCGTAGTCGGGCCCGGCCTGGCGGATGGGAAACGCCGCAAGTGCCAGCGTTGACCCCATGCGCCGGGCCGACACCACTATCGACACCAGCAAGGGAAACACGAACAGGGCAATCAACAGTCCGGCGAGCGTAGTCACTACTATCCCGGGTGCCCCGGTGGTGGCTACGATCCAGCGCCGGAGCCCTTCCATACCGAGGGATGCCCCCACGGTGATGGTCACCAGCAGTACGCTCTCGAACACCAGGATACCCACCAGTCCGGTCACTCGCTGCCCCAGAGAGTCTACCTGCCGGCGGGCCTTGAGCGATTCGACCCACGAACTGTACAGCGTGACGAACGCCTTGATCCGCCTCGGGAGGGCGTGGTCGATCCTGCGGGCCACGTAGTCCGCCCGCCCCAGGAAAATGGGGCTGGCAAAGGCGGTGATGACCGCGACGGCGATGGCCATGGGGTAGACTTGAGCTCCAATGGCCCCGGCCGACACTCCGACGGCCGCGATGACGAACGAGAATTCCCCGATCTGGGCCATCGACATCCCCGCGCGTACGGCGGGTCGTACGCCGTTGCCGGCCAGGAACGCCCCCACCGTCACTCCGCTGACTTTGCCCACCCACACCACTCCCACGAACAGCATCACGGCAACCCACTCATGCCTGAGGGGTTCTGGATCGAACAGCATCCCGATGGAGACGAAGAAGATGGCCGTGAACATGGTGCGCAGTGGCCGGATGACCTCGCCGACCTGGCGAGCCATTCCCGACTCTGCCACGAGCGATCCGGCAAGAAACCCTTCCAGCGCCACCGAGAACCCGACCGACTTTGCCAAGAGCGCCGACCCGAAGCACAGCCCCACGCTGACCATGAGGAGCGTTTCCGCCCGGTGCCCGCGTCCCACCCGGCGCAGCAGGCGCGATACGGTGAGCAATCCGACGATGAGATAGACGGCGAGAAACGCCGTCAGTTTTGCCACGGTAGCGCCCAGGTC
>JBDHMR010000411.1:0-2610 GCA_039656035.1 Gemmatimonadota bacterium | reverse complement strand
ACTCCGGCCCAGAAGATTTTCGACAACTCCTCGCGCGACATGCCGTACATCGCGGCCCGCTGCTCGGTCGGGTAGAAGTCGTTCCCCAAGTTGATGGTTCGCACGTTGAACTCACGGGCCAGATCCGCCACCGGTTGGGCGGCCTCTCCCTGTGCGGCGATGCGCTTGGGGGACACCCCGTCGAGGACTCGATCGTTCTCGCTGTAGGCGATGTTGATGTTCACCGGAAAGAGGCCCACCATTCTGACGGCGAGCTCGGGCCTCTGATCGTCGAACGACGCCGGCACGTCGTCATACATGAGTCGGGTCATCCGATCGCTGCTCAGGGTGACCAACGGCCAGGCTCCCAGTCGCCTGGTGGCGATGGCCAGATCCTCCAGCAGTTCCAGGTCGCGTGTGCCGCCGTTGATGTGGACGAATTCACCCTCCTTCACTCTGGCGCTTTGGTTGACCAGCGTGCGGGCGATCTCGGCCAAGTCGATATCGGCCAGAATGAAATCGGAATTCGAGAATGCGCCCTTCGGGCTGGCGGCCGGTTGCCAGGCCAATAGACTAGTAACCAGTGCTATCCCAACACCCGTGATCAGCCAACGATTTCTCATGAGATTCTCCCGCCAGAAGTTGAGAGCGGCCCCCCCAACACAAACGCCGAGCTGCATCAGGCAGCTCGGCGGTCTTGTACTCCAGCGCTCACGGAGACGAGGATCCGTAGCTTTGCGTCACCGGCTTTCGCCGGATATGCTCTGGACTGATTTTCTATGCTAGGCCCCGAGCCCGATCCCGTCAAGCACTTTGCCAGCGTGACCCCGCGGCGCATCCTGTCCGGCGGCCAGACCGGGGTGGACCGGGCGGCGCTGGACGTGGCGCTGGCGCTGGGCATCCCGTGCGGTGGGTGGTGCCCCCGGGGAAGGGTCGCGGAGGACGGTCCCATCGATTCACGATACCCGCTGAGTGAAACCGGCGGATCGGATCCCGACGAGCGGACCAGACTCAACGTCGCTGATGCAGACGCCACTCTCATCCTGGCCCCCCAGCCACTAACCGGGGGGTCAGCCCTGACCCTGGTTTGTGCCGAGAAGCTGGGCAAGATCCTCTTGGTGATCGAACCGAGTATGGCGGACGCGGCGCGAGTTGCCGTGGCAGGGTGGCTTGCGGAGCACGCACCCGAAGTCCTCAATGTCGCCGGGCCCAGAGAAAGTGAGGCACCGGGGATCTACCGGGAATCGAGAGCGTTTCTCACGAAACTGTGGGGAAGAGAGAGCGCCTAGGACCGGCCCTGAGGAAGAAGCGTGAAGGGCAGACTCCGTCCCACTGAAATCACCCAGCCGGGGGGCATCACATCCGAGGGAAAGCGATACACAAGATCGACCCTGAAGGCGTCGACATCGTTGCTCCGATTCACTCCCGCCCGGATACCAAACCCGGCATCCCAACCCGACCGCCGCGGTTCGTCGGCAAACCAGGCGCCACCGTAGTCTGCGAAGGCCGCCAACGCCAAGCCGAACAGACCCAGCGCTTCCCGAGTGAGCACGTGCCGAATCTCGGCGCTGGTGTAGAACATCCTTGTCCCGGTGAAGGCATGAGCCCGGAACGCGCGCAGGCCCGCGGTCAGTCCCAGATCGAATTCAGCGCCGGGTGTGGGATTGTGCTGCCACCCCACCTCTCCGTGCAGGAACACGACCTGACGGGCGCCGGGTTTGAGGGCCACCGTGCTACCGAACACCACGGTTCCCGAGTCGGTCCCCTCTCCGGCAAACAACCCGTTGGCGTCCACTCCGAAACGCAGGTACCCCTGCCCCACCGGCAGTCCCGTTCGCAGATTGAAGGTCAAACCGACGCCATTGACCGGGTAGCCCAGAAATTCGGGGGCGGCCCAAACTCCCAGTGAGACCGAAGTGGTGAGGTTGACGTCTTCTTCCCGGCCGAACCCCAGGACGCCTCTGGTTACTGAAAACCGTGGTGTAACCAGAGTCATGGCTCCACCGAGTGCTGCGGTAACGGTCTTGGGGAAAGGTGTCGGTATGGCCGAGTCGGGCACGAAGTCGTCCCGGCGTAGCTGGCCGGTGAGGTTGGCTTGAAGTCGTCGGCGGCGGTCCCCCTTGACGGTCCACACGCCGCCGAGCCTTCCCAGCACGAGTTTCCGTCGAAGCACCTGCGCCGGCTCGGGGTTGCCGTCCCGGAACCGGAGGACGGTGAAGTCGCCCGCCGTGCCGAAGATGCTGTAGGCGGACCGCGAGTCCAGCGAGCGAAGCGGGCGGCCCACGCTGCCGGAGAAGATGGTGCCGTCGGAACGGGCGTCGAGGAACATGTTGAGGGCGATGTCCTTGCCCAGGAACCGGCGATTGCCGTAGGCCACGCTCACGGCAGTCCGGTCGGGATCTTTCCGGTACGCGGCCCCAGCTCTCGATCCGGTACCAAGAAAATTGCTTTCGTTGAGACTCAGGCTGTAGATCACCTCCCCGCCACCACTGCTGATGCGGGCGTCCGCTTGGGTGCTCCAGGCATCGTGGGCGCTCACCCTGACCACCAGACCGGAATCCGAGCTGACCGTGTCGATGGTGACCCGCCGGAATATCCCCAGCCCCCGCAAATTGCGTTCTGTCTCAGCCA
>JBDHMR010000410.1:0-3514 GCA_039656035.1 Gemmatimonadota bacterium | reverse complement strand
GCCGAGTGCATCGTCCGCGGGTTGTGAGTAATGACGATGAACTGCGTGTCTTTCTTGAACTCGTCAAGCATGCGAGTGAACCGGCCGACGTTGGCGTCGTCCAGCGGCGCATCGACCTCGTCCATCAGGCAGAACGGGCTCGGCTTGGTCAGGTAGATGCCGAACAATAGTGACACGGCCACCAGCGTGCGTTCGCCCGAGGAGAGCAGGTGGATTCGCTGCGTCCGCTTGCCGCGAGGGGCGGCGTGGATTTCGATTTCGCTTTCGAGCGGGTCGTCCGGGTTGGTCAACCTCAGGGCGCATTCCCCGCCGCCAAACAGAGTCTGGAACACGTTGACGAAGTGACTACTGATGGTGGCGAACGTTTCCGTGAACAACTCCTTGGCTGTAGAGTCGATTTCCCGGATGGCCTGAACCAGCGATTGACGGGCAGCAACCAGGTCGTCGCGTTGAGTCACGAGGAAATCGAGACGCTTGGTCTCTTCCGCGTGTTCCTCCACGGCGAGCGGGTTGATCGGTCCCAACTTCTCCAACGCTTCACGGATCCGCGTCGATTCAGATTGCAGGTCGTCGAGGTCCAGGTCCAGTGGCTCCAGTTCCGCAACCAGTACGTCGAGCGATTTCTTCCACTCGGTTTCGACTCGCTCGACTATACCGCGCCGGTCGGCTGCGGCCTCTGCCAGTAACAACTCCAACCGATGGTGCTCTTCGTTCAGTTCCTCGAGTGTCGTCCGCGCTCCAGACAAGGCCTGTTCCGCGTCGTGCAGCGCGTCTTCGGCGGCGGCTAGCGCTTTCTCCGCGTCACTGCTTGCGGCCTCCAACTCCAGAGCGGCTACCCGGCACTCCGCGCGGCGCTCCATCCAGCCACCCTGCTGGGCGGTCACTTCGGCCGAATCGGGGCCGAATCGGCAGTGAGTTGGGCCATCTCTTCAGTCAGGCGCTCGATCGTCGCAGTGGAATCGGTACCAACCTGGGTGGCGCGATCCAGTTTCTCCTGGGCGGCCTTGAGGCGGGCGTCCACGTGCGCGGCCTGAACCTGCCAGTGTACCCGCGCTTCTCTGGCGGACTCCTGCTCGGTCTCCAATTCAGCCAGGACGGCCCGGCCCGCGCCCACCTCGTCCTCGGCATGAGCCCGTGACAACTCGGCCGCGGTGAGACCGCGGTCAATGTCCAGCATTCGCGCCTGGGAACTCTCGCTCCGCTCGTTCAGCCTGCTGAGTTGACTCTCGAAGGTGCGGAGGTCTCGAGTCAGTCCAGAGGCGTGGCGTTCGGCTTCATCCTTTGTGGCGCCCGCGTCACGCTCTGCGTCGCGGGCGGTCTCGGCGGCGGCCGCTGCCTCGGTCAACTCGCGCTCGACACGCGCCAGGCGCTCTTCGGCGTTTGCCAGCGTGGCCTGAGCATCGGCGAGTTCGGTTTGAACCTGGTCGAGCTCCAGCCCCAGACTCTCCAATTCGGCCCGGCGCTGCAGGGGACCGGAGGGAGTTGCCTCGGAGGAGAGCAGGACGGCCCCGTTGCCTTGCTTCAGAGCCCGGTCATTCTCGAGGATCTCCGAACCGCCTAGGATGGCGCCCACCCAGGCGGATGCGATGGGGGATGAAATCCTAACCCGCTCTTCCAGCGGGTGGGTACGCTTGGCCGGCTCAGGCGGCGCGCCGGGCAGCAAAACGAGCGTGCCGGCCCCCGCTTGGTCGTGCCAAGCCTGGATTTCGTGGACGGCGTCCCAATCACGCACCAGAACCGCGTGAACCCATTCACCGAGCAGCCGTTCGGCCAGCGCGGCGTCATCGCGGTCGGACTGGATGTAGTCGCTGAGAGGGCCGAGGACGCCATCCTCGAAGCGCTCGCGCTCCGCCATGAGAGACGCTGCACCCGGCGCCAAGCCAACGCGACCATGTTCCAGTTCCTCCAGGGCCTGCTTGCGGGCCGTCAGCTGCGCCACGGCCTCTTCGGACCGGCGCAGTGCCGCGCGTGAGGAAGCCTCCAGTTCGCGGGTTTCGGCTACTAGGTGCCGCCGGCGATCCGCCTCTCCCACTGCCTTACGGGAGTCTTCGCTGGCCCGCTCGTAGCCGGACTGGGCAGTCCGCAGTCTGTCTTCGGCGGTGGCCAACTGCGACTGGCACGTGCTGACATCCCCGGTGGCGGTGGCGGCCTGGTCCCTGAGGGAGGCCAGGTCGGTTTCCAGGGCGCTGCGCTCCCCCTCCAGTGACTTGATCTCGTGGGTATGGTTTTGCCCTTGGTCCTCAAGGGTGCGTACCCGGTCCCGCTGTTCCACCAGGCGTGCCCGGACCTTGGCTTCCGCTTCGGCGCGCTCTGTCAACTCTCGCTCGATCGACTCGAACTCAGTGACAGCCTCTTGGCGCTCCTCCACAGCGGCATTGGCATCCCGGTCCGCCTGCTGGGCACGGCCTTCGAGGTGGGTGCACTCTTCCGTAGCCTGCTGTTGGCGGCGGGTGGAGTTGGCCAAGCGTTCCTGCGCCAAGGCGATCTCGCCATCGAGGCGGCCGATCTCGACCTGGACATCACTGAGCCGGCTGGCGATCTCGGTTCGCTGGGCTTCGACCTCGGCGCGCCGGTGCGACCGGTCCTCCCTGGTTTGCTCCGTGCTGGCCAACGTCTCACGGGCTGCGGGGAGTTCCTCCTGCAAGGTCTGGTGACGCCGTTCCATGCCCGCACTCGCCTGGGTCAGTTCGTCGAGTTGGCGCATGGCGAGAGTCAAATCCACTACGAACTTCTCGTCCACCAGTCGACCGTGTCGCTCCGCCTTCCCCTTCTGGCGCGCCAGGCTTCTGATTTGCGATTGAACTTCGGCGATCAGGTCTTCGACTCGTTGCAGGTCGAGCGCCGTCTCCTCCAGGCGCCTCTCGGTACTGTGTTTCCGGTCGCGGTATAGCCCGATGCCGGCAGCTTCCTCGAACAGCGACCGCCGTTCCGACGCCCGGTCAGAGAGGAGGAGGTCGATCATCTTGGCTTCGATGACCACGCCTGCATCGCTGCCGAGGCCCGTACCGCGGAGAAGGTCCTGGATGTCCTTGAGCCTGACGGGCGCCTTGTTCAGGAGGTAGTCACTCTGTCCCGAGCGCGACAACCGCCGGGTGATCTGTACTTCCTGATACGCAATCGGGAGAAGGCCGTCGCTGTTGTCGAGGAACAACGACACCTCCGCGATGTTGACCGGTCGTCGTCCCGCGGCTCCTTGGAAAATCACGTCCTCCATCTTCCCGCCACGGAGCAGCCGGGCCGATTGCGCGCCCAGCACCCAGCGGACCGCGTCGGACACATTGGACTTACCACAGCCATTCGGGCCCACGATGGCGGTGACGCCGTCACCGAAATCCACGGTGAGGGTGTCGGCGAACGACTTGAAGCCGGAGAGCTTGAGCTTGGTGAGCTTCATGGATGGTGTTCCCGACAGTGGAGTGTGAGAGGACCGGAGCCCGGTGACTTGCTCATGGCTCCACCTCGTCGCGCTGCTGATAGATGAAAGAGGGCCTGCCCAGGCTGCGTGCCGTTTCTT
>JBDHMR010000409.1:0-2619 GCA_039656035.1 Gemmatimonadota bacterium | reverse complement strand
AAGTCGTCGGTGAACTCCTCGAATCGGTGCTCCACTCCCGCCGGCACGTGAAGGATGTCGCCGGGACCGAACGGCTGCCGGACATCACCGGTCACGAACCATCCAGCACCCCGCATCACCACGTACAACTCGTCACGGGTATGCGGTGTCTGGGGATCGACCACACTCGGGGCGTACAAACCCACCTGCAGGCTCCCATGCCTCAGAACGGTGGCAAACGCGTCGGGTGCATCCCGAACCCGGTCCAGCGCGTCGGCCAGTGTGACCCGCCTGTCGTCGGTCACGCGGGCGATGTCCCGGCATAGGCTACTCCGGTCAGGTCGGCCATCTCACGTTTCCAGGTAGTCAGGTCGTCCAGCGTGAGTTGACTCAGATGGCTGTGGCCACAGGCACGGGTCAGGGTCTGCATCAAGTGGACCGTGGCCCCGAGGAATCGGGCCAGACGATCGGCGGCGGGGTCGATGACCAAACGGGCGCGCAGATACTCCTGCTGGGTAGCGATGCCAACGGGACAGTTGTCCGTGTGGCAGGCGCGCATGGCGATGCAACCTATGGCCTGCATGGCCGAGTTGCTGATGGCGATTCCGTCGGCGCCAAGCGCCATCGCCTTGGCGAAGTCGTCGGCCGTGCGAAGCCCGCCGGTGGCGATTAGCGTGACGTCCCCGTTGCCGCCGGCGTCGAGGTGACGGCGAGCCCGGGCGATGGCCGGGATGGTAGGCACCGAGATGTTGTTGCGGAACACCAGCGGCGCGGCGCCGGTGCCGCCACCACGACCGTCCAGAATTACATAGTCCACGCCCACCTCGAGCGCGGCGTCCAGGTCGCGTTCGATGTGTTGCGCCGACAGCTTGAAGCCGATGGGGATGCCGCCGGTCCGCTCCCGCACCTTGTCGGCAAACCCGCGGAAGTCGTTGAGCGAGGCGAAATCGGGAAACCGAGCCGGCGATATGGCCGCAACACCTTCGGGCAAGCCCCGCACCTCGGCGATTCTGCCTTTCACTTTGTGACCCGGGAGGTGACCGCCCGTGCCGGTCTTGGCTCCCTGCCCGCCCTTGAAATGGAACGCCTGCACCGCATCGAGTTTGTCCCAGGAGAACCCAAATTGTGCCGAGGCCAGTTCGTAGAAATACAGACACGCTTCCTGCTGCTCTTCAGGGAGCATCCCCCCCTCGCCAGAACAGACACCGGTGCCCGCCTTCTTGGCTCCACGTGCCAGGGCGATCTTCGCCTCCGCACTCAGCGCTCCAAAGCTCATGTCCGAGACGAAGATGGGAATGGCCAATCGCACCGGCTTTGCCGCCCGAGGGCCCAACACCAACTCGGTTCCTACAGGCTCTTCGTCGAGCAAGGGAAACCGGTGCAGCTGAGCAGTCATGAACTGCAAGTCATCCCACGACGGGAGCTCGCTTCGGGGCACGCCCATGGCAGCCACCGGCCCGTGGGCACCGGTCCGGTTTAGCCCGTAGCTGGCAAGCTCTCTGATGTACCCGACGAAGGGTTCATCCGGTATCCCGTGCGGATCCTGGAACTCACCTTGATACTCTTCACGCTTGTAGGGTTGGGGATTCGCCGCTGCCCAGGAGACGATCTCATCCTCGTCCACCCAAACCCGGCCATCCTCGACCCACGCCTTGAACTTCTGCAGTCGTTCTGCGTTGTTGTACTCGCTCACTCCGGTATCGAGTCGGTAGTCCCAGTCGTGCAGCCCGCATACCAGGTTGTCTCCCTCGACGCGCCCGTCGGCCAGCAAAGCGCCGCGATGCAAACATCGGCCGTACAGGACCGACACTTCGTCGCCGTATCGAATGGCCACGAGATCGACACCGGCCACGAGCGCGTACGTCGGGGTCTTCTGGGACAGCGAGGCGAAGTCGGCTATCGCCACTGATGACATAGGGGTGTCTCTCTTCTGAAATGTGTCAGGCGAGCAGCGTCACTGCCGCCGGAATGGCCGACTCCAAGAACTCGCCCACCCGGGCAGCCTGAGCGCGGCCGCGACCCGCCAGGACGCAGTCGGTCCCCAGCAGAATGGCACCGATCCACCCCTCGGTATGCCAGCGTCCCTTGCCCGCGAGTCGAGGCAACCTCGGGTCCTCGGGCCTGGGCCAGGCAGTCACGTACCAATAGGGTTCCGGGTAGACCTGATCTCCAGGACTCATGCCTACCCCCACCGAGGGCTCCTCGCCCACCGGGCCCAGGAGGGGAATCAACGTGCCAATGTCGAAGTGGTGCGGCCACACACGCACCGGCAGCGCTTCACGCCGCGCCCGCAGAACCAGCCCCTGCACTCGGCCAGCGTTGGCGAACCACCTGCCGACCTCGGTCGCGGCTCGACGGTCGTCGTCTTGGAACTCCGCACCTCGGCCAACGGCGTGGTCGGGCATTTGGTAATCCCGCCGGGTCAACTCGCCCGTCAGCTCGCCGCCGGTGTGCGACTCGAGTGCCTGTGCCATCCAGGCATACGCCTGGTCGAGAGTGCTGCCGCCCAGGGCGAACTCATCGAGTACGGATCCGTCGGCCGAAGACAGCAGACGCAACACCATGCGTGCCGGAACCAGTGCCGGCTGCAGGGTGCGGTCAGGCCCCACCGGCTCACCTACCATCATGTCGCTTCCCGCC
>JBDHMR010000408.1:0-3144 GCA_039656035.1 Gemmatimonadota bacterium | reverse complement strand
CCGGCTCATAGGCGATAACCAGCCGCGGCAGATCTTCTTCCGCTACGCCGGCCAGCCCTGCGTCGAGCTGCCTCCGTACCACGGCCTCGGTTTCACCGCGCTCGCGCTCGTCTACCAGCTCGCCCACACACAATACCGGCCTCATGCCGCTGCCTAGGAGTGCCGTCACTTTCCTGCCGGTTTCTTCATCGGTTTCGTGGAACACATGCCGGCGCTCGGAATGCCCCACCAGTGCCACTGTGGCCCCGGCCTCTTGTGCCAGAGGCCAGAGGGATGGAAAGCGCCCCGGTATAGGCACCGCTGGGTTCCCAGTGCACATCCTGGGCGCCGACGGCGACGTCCGGCCGATCACCATACTCGTTGGCCAACGTTCGGATGGACGTGGCCGGCGGGAAAAACCAGATGGACCGGTCCGGGTCGGGAGAGGTCAGCTCCTTGAACGCCTGGGCGAAGGCCGCGGCCCGTTCGGGTCCGTGATGCATCTTCCAGTTGGCGGCAAACAGTGTGGCCATGATCGATTGGGGCGAAGGCCGCGGCCCGTTCGGGTCCGTGATGCATCTTCCAGTTGGCGGCAAACAGTGTGGCCATGATCGATTGCCTCAGTCCTCGTTGACGTCATCGAGGGCCGCAACGCCGGGTAGAACCCTGCCCTCCAGGAATTCCAGCGACGCACCGCCGCCGGTCGATACGTGCGTCATCCGATCGGTGAGCCCGGCCTGGGCGACAGCCGCCGCCGAATCACCACCACCAACCACTGTCACCGTCCCGTTACCGGTAGCGTCGGCCATGGCGTGGGCCACGGCCAGGGTACCGTGGTCGAACGGCGGCGTCTCGAACACACCCATGGGCCCATTCCACACCACGGTGCCCGCTTCACCGATGTGCCGGGCAAACAGAGTCTCGCTGGCTTCGTCGATGTCGAACATGGCCCATCCCGACGGAATTTCCTCTCGCGGTACCGACCGGGTCTTGACGTCGGGCGCGACTCGTTCGGCGATCACGGCGCCGGTCGGCAAGACGAGCTTGTCGCCCGCCAGGTCGAGAAGCTTCCGGGCGAGGTCGACCTTGTCGTCTTCGACGAGCGAGGTACCAACCTGGTATCCCATCGCCTTGAAGAACGTGCACGCCATGGCTCCGCCGATGAGTATGCTATCGGCTCGTGGGAGGAGGGCCTCTATCAAGTCGATCTTTCCGGAGATCTTGGCGCCGCCCATGATGGCCACGAACGGCCGCCGCGGATCGTCGAGCACCCGGCCCAGAAACTCCAGCTCCCGCTGCATGAGGAACCCGGCCATCGCCGGGTGGAGCAACCGTGCCACCCCTTGAGTGCTGGCGTGAGCCCGGTGGGCGGTGCCAAAAGCATCGTTGACGTACAGGTCGCCCAGCAGGGCCAATCGCTCGCTGAAGGCAGGGTCGTTCGATTCCTCACCCGGATAGAACCGGGTGTTTTCGGCGAGCGCGATAGCGCCGCGCGTCAGGCGCTTGGTGGTGGCTACGGCTTCGTCCGAAGCGGGGTCTTCGATGAAGGTGATGGGCGATCCCAACAACCGTTCCAGTTGTAGCTGGACCGGTCGCAACGAATACTGCGGATCGGGTCGGCCATGCGGCCGGCCGAGGTGCGACAGGAGAACCACTCGCGCACCGTGGTCGCGCAGGTGTTTGATGGTCGGCAACGCGGCACGGATCCGAGTGTCGTCCGTTACTACACCATCCTGCAGCGGTGTGTTGAAGTCCACTCGCACGAGGGCGCGCTGACCTTCGAAATGAGCGGCGTCCAGCTGGTCCAGGGTTCGCTTCACAACTGCGATCCGACGAACCTCATCAAGTCGACACACCGCGCCGAGTAGCCCATCTCGTTGTCGTACCACGAGGAGACGTGAACCAGGTTGCCTTGGATGACATTCGTCTGGGCGCTGTCGACGGTGCTGGAACTCATGTTGCCGACGTAGTCGACCGACACCAGGGGTTCGTCGCTCACGGCCAGAATACCCTCGAGCGATCCGCTCGCAGCCGCCCTGAACGCATCGTTGACCGCATCGGTGTCCGTGGCTTTGGTAACCTGACACGTCAAGTCCACCACCGACACATCGGGCGTCGGCACCCGGAGCGCCACTCCGTCGATCTTCCCCTTCAGTTCCGGCAGCACCAGCGCCGTGGCTCGTGCGGCGCCGGTCGAAGTAGGAATGATGCTCATGGCGGCCGCGCGTGCACGGCGCAGATCCTTGTGTGGCAGATCGAGGATCTTCTGATCGTTGGTGTAGGAATGGATGGTGGTCATGAAACCCTTCTCGAAGCCGAAGGTATCCAGGATCACCTTGACGACAGGCACCAGGCAATTGGTGGTGCAACTGGCATTGGAGATGATGTCGTGCTTGGCAGGATCGTAGGCGTCCTGGTTTACCCCCATCACGATGGTGATGTCCTCGTTCTTGGCCGGGGCCGAGATGATGACCTTCTTTGCGCCGGCGGCGAGATGCTGGGCCGCCGCGTCCCGCTGGGTGAAGAATCCGGTCGACTCCAGAACCACGTCCACCCCGAGTTCACCCCAGGGGAGCAAGGCGGGATCCCGCTGAGACAACACCTTCATCGGCTTCCCGTTCACCACGATCTGATCCCCCGCGGTCTCCACTCCGGAGAACCGGCCGTGCACCGAGTCGTACTTGAGCAAGTGCGCCAGCGTGGCGGAGTCAGTCAGATCATTGACGGCCACAAACTCGATATCTTCGATGCCCATGGCTCTCGCGGCGCGAAGGACGTTGCGGCCGATGCGGCCAAATCCATTGATGCCAACTCGTGTTGTCATGCGGAAACTCCGTGTGGGTTGGTAATCATTTGGTGACTGCCTGCCCCAGGGGCCCCTGGGCTCGAGCAAACGTAACCGCCTCAACCTCTCGTGCACCGGCAGCCGTCAAAGCCTCGGCGGCGGCCGCCAGAGTTGCGCCGGTAGTGAACACATCGTCGACCACCACCACCCGGCGCCCTCGCACTCCGCGAGCTTCGAAGGCCCCGAGCACGTTGGCCATCCTGGCCTCCGGGGCCAGTTCCGACTGGGCGCCCGTTTCTCGCATCCGGCGCAAGCAACGCTCGTTCATCGAATAACCGCCCAGCCCGGCCAACGATCGCGCCAGAGAAGCGCTTTGATTG
>JBDHMR010000407.1:0-2633 GCA_039656035.1 Gemmatimonadota bacterium | reverse complement strand
ATCGGGAGCCACGCCGGGGCGCCACCTGGCCCGGTTCGAGCGCGAGGTGCAGGCCACCGCCCAACTGCGCAGCCCCCACACCATCGAAGTCTACGACTACGGCCTGACAGGCTCCGGGACGTTCTACTACGTGATGGAACTACTCGACGGGCTCGACCTCCAGGAGATCGTCACCCGGTTCGGACCGATGCCGCCGGAACGGGTGACGGCCATTCTCCTCCAGGCGTGCCACTCGCTGGCGGAGGCGCACGGAAACGGCTTGGTGCATCGCGACATCAAGCCAGCCAATATTTTTCTGTGCCGACTCGGCCGGGACGTCGACTTCGTGAAAGTGCTGGACTTCGGGCTGGTAAAGCGAACCAAGACGCAGGATGCCCATCTTACTCAAGTCGGCACCTTCGCCGGCACGCCGGCCTACGCTCCACCGGAAATGGCCGGCGTGGGCGTGGACGAAGTGGACGGCAGGGCCGACATCTATTCGCTCGGGTGCGTAGCGTACTGGCTACTGGCGGGACGGATCGTCTTTTCCGCCAACACTGCGATACAAATGCTGCTGAAGCACTCCACCGAGATACCCAAGCCCCCGTCGGAGTACACCCTGGCGCCGCTGCCCGAGGAACTCGACCAAGTAATCCTCGACTGTCTCGCCAAGGAGCCGGCCGATCGAGTCCCCTCCATCGAGGTCTTGGCGAGCCGGCTGCGCCAGATCGAGTGGTCCCAGCAATGGACCGACGACATGGCGCTGACCTGGTGGCAGGAACACATGCCGGGTAACGCCGTACCCGCCACCGCGTAGCCACGACTCGAACACTAAGGACGGGTGGAACCTCCAAGGGAGAACAAAATGCCGCTCACTTTGTCATCGACCGCCTTCGTTCATGAAGGCCCCATACCAATGCGCTACACTTGCGACGCCGAGGACGTTTCGCCGGAACTGAGTTGGACGGGTGTGCCAGAGGGGACCACAAGCCTCGCCTTGATCGTGGACGACCCTGATGCCCCGGATCCGGAAGCTCCCAAAATGACGTGGGTTCATTGGGTGTTGTGCAATCTGCCGCCGGATACCTCCAGACTCGATGAGGGTGTCACATCCAGCGACTTGCCGCCCGGCACGCTCGAAGGCATGACGGATTTTGGAAAGACCGGTTGGGGAGGCCCCTGCCCTCCCATCGGCCGCCACCGCTACTTCTTCAAGTTGTTCGCCCTGGACTCCGTATTGCCGGACTTGGATGAGCCGACGAGCGCTGCGCTGCAAGCGGCCATGGAAGGACACATCGTGGGGACAACCGAGTTGATGGGAACGTATCAGCGGTAGGAAACACGGGGACGGGACCGCGGCCATCACCACATACCAACGCCCGGCAGGCGCGATGCGGAAGTCGTCCGTTTTTCTCAGGAAGAGATGGCGGCGGCCAGGCCCTCTGTGGTCACGTCAAAATGCGATGCGTACCAGATCGGCTTCCCCTCGTTCAGCACTATGACCTGAGGTGATTCGTGCCTTACGCCGAGGTCCTCGGCTATGCGGCCGGACAGTTTCTTTCTGCGTATCACGTTGACCTTGTACACCGGCACGTCGGGCCACAGTTTCTCGAAGCTTCGCATGTGGGGAAGAGCTCGCAGACTCAAGGCACAGATAGGGCTGTGCTTGTAGATCACCGCCCGGTCTTCTGCCAGTATGCGCTCCCACTCCTCGTCGGTTTTCAAGTTGATCATCCACGGCTCCAGTCGGTATCACCAAGGCACCTAGGTAGTCTGACCACTCATGCTATCGAGCTGACGACCTCGATCGTCTCCGCCAAAGCCTCCACGGCATCGATCAACTGGCGGTCGGACAGATACGGCGCCGGCCCCAACCGTACCACCCCGCCCCGGTAGTCCGTCCACACATCGCGTTCGCGGAGTAGCTCCTGGAACTTTGCGGCGTGCGGCGTCTCCAGGGCCAGAAAGCCGCCAAGCGCCGCAATCGGGACAGATCTATCTCTGGTAATGATGCCGGGATCGGCCTGAAGGGCATCGAACGACTCGGCCAGGAGGCCGACCTGGTGTTGGCTGACTTCCCGGAGAAGGTCGGGGCCGAGCATTCGCTCCTCGAAAAAGGCGAACACGTCGGCGGCCCGGTAGTGACTGGTGGGGTCGTATGTGGCGCCGGCAAACCGGGCGTCGCCCTCACCGTAGGCCACCCTCGCGTTACGCTCCAAAGCCGTCAACTCGGTAAACTCGGCGAACCATCCGGTTATCGCCGGACGCATGGTGCTGGCCTTGGGAAATCTGAGAAAGCTGTTGCCCTCCCCCAATTGGCAGTACTTGTATCCGCCTCCGACCACGTAGGCGTCGAGCAGGTCGTGTTCGATCATTGAAAAGGGCACCACGTTCAGCGCGTGGTAGGCGTCCACCAGGAGTGGAATTCCGCGCTGCCGGCACGCGGCGCTGAGGTGGCCGATTCCTGGCACGATGTGGGCGTTGCCGAACAGGACCGCGGATATCATCACCGCCCCGGTACCGTCGTCGAGGGCATCGGCCACGCGCCCGGCCAAGGTCGCGGCGGGCAGCGCCGCCACGCGAGTGACGGCAAGCCCCTCCTCTTCCAACCGGTCGAGCTGCCGCCGCATCGAATGGAACTCACCGTCGGTGGT
>JBDHMR010000406.1:0-3167 GCA_039656035.1 Gemmatimonadota bacterium | reverse complement strand
CGGCGAACGGAGATTCCGAGGCCGGATATCCCCAACGGATCGGCAACACCATCCAGCTCCAGTCCTGGCGGACGGCCGGCTCGTCGGCCAGCAAGGGGTGAAACACCTCCCAGTCAGGGATGACCTCCACCCGCTCGGCGCGGTCGTAAGCCGCGACTTCTGTCGGCAACCCCCTCGATACGTCCGCGAAGTACTTGCGGTGGTCCCAGCGGCTCTTGATCTGCTCCGTGGATCCACCGGGGCCCACGTCCTTGTAAAGGCCGGTGAAGGGGTAGGTGCCGTGGGAATCCCGGTTCTTGCCGCCGGGTGGTGCCAGGAGCTGGTCGAGCCCCTTGTTGTCGGCGCCGATGTAGCCGATCGGGTGGGTGTTGATGATGGTTTCTGCGTCGTCCTGGTAGGCCATGTAGCGGGCCGACTTCCACAGAAAGTCTTCCGACACGAGTTCCTTTTCGCGATTGCTCAACACCGAATCCCATTGGGCTTGCGGCAGGTACACGTTGGGATTGCCGAAGTCCACCATCATCACCTGGTGCTCCACGGCCGACATCGGGGAAATGGCGACATTGAGGTGTTCCCAGTCGCCTTCATGGTTGTTGCCACCGTCGTTGAAAGGGTAGAACAGCCAATACTGCAGTACGAATTCGTATCCCTGAATCCCTTCCAGGTTGCTTCGTATCGCCTTCAGAAACGGGTGAACATAGACCTTGGTGTAATCCTGATACTTGCGCGGGAGGTTTCCCGAAATGATCTGCTCGTACTCTTTCTTCCAACTTGCCGGACTGTCGCCCGGGAAGTTGAAGTACATGACTGTGAACGGGTCGAAATCCGTGGCTCGACTGGGGTCGGTGAAGCGGGGGTCGGTCGGATTGAACGGATCGAATTCCTGGAGCAGGTTCATCAATCGGCAGTCATCGTTACCCGAACTCCTGCTGGGTGGGCCGATTTGGACGCCTGGCCCACTGATTTCACAGGGTGCCTGGAGGAGGTTGGCCCAGTCGATGGTTTCCTGTCCATCGAGATCAGGAGGCCGCACGCCGATGTTCCACCGGTCTACGTGGAGCAGGAAAGACGACGATTGGTCCATGAACTTCTTGAAGTCCATCGGTGCTGCAGTGGTGTTCTTGATAAGGTAGGGCGCAAACCGGACGCCGAGCTCGTGGAACAACCGCCCCCGGGCATCGTCGACGCCGTCTCGTGGGGCTTCGTCGAGGAAACCGGCCGCGTCCGGATTGCCGTAGAGTTGAAACGCCGCACTGGCGTCGGTCTGCCGTACGATACGACGGTAGTCCAACGGCATGTAGTTGAGGTATTCGTCGTGAGGGATGTCCTGGGCTGCCAGAGGATCGATTTCCATCGCAACGGCCGCGAGGAGAATTGTGCCGAGCACCAGAGTGCGCATGTTGTTCACCGATTTGAGATTCGTTCGCTCAGAATATGCGTTTCTTCTTGAGGATGAAACCTGTACTAATGTACAGACGAAGGCTCTCCCCTTCTACCAGGGCAAGGTTGAGCCCCTGGCCGGAGCGCAATAGACCAAACCAGATTCCGCCGCCGAACCCTGTGTGCCACAGCCTGGACGATTCCCCTTCTACGAACACACGTCCCACGTCGGCGATCCCGAGAACACCGAAGCTGGCCGGGATGGGCCAGCGGATCTCCGTGAGGAACACCCGCAGTTCGGTATTGAGGTAAACCGAGACGTCCCCGGCAAAGCGATTCGGGGCGTATCCTTTGAGATTGTCCGTGCCGCCGAGGTAGGCGGCGCTGTAGAAGGGGTAGGCTCCGATGTTCTTCTGGGCTCCGACCCGCATGGCCAACATCGGGTGGCCGGGGAGGCGGTCGGTGGACGTGAATCCCAGGACGTCTGCCGAGATCACGCCAAAGACGGAATCCGCGGAAACCAGACCGACCTGCCCGGTGACATTGAGCTGGATGCCGCTCGGCGTGGCGATGTTGTTGTTGTAGCTGTCGAATGTCAGGTACGCCGTCAGGCCAACTTCATCGACATCGCCGGCGCCGAACGGTTGCAGGGCGTCGATGATATTGCCGGTACCGATTGGTGTCCTGGAATGTTTGTAGTAGACCCCACCGCCGATCTGGGTGTGGGCCTCGGGGTTCAGAGTGACCAGGGGCTCCACCACGCCTTCGACCTGCCCGATTTGATAGAACGAATCCGGCTGGTCATTGGTGGTTTCGTTGCCGATGCCGTAGAACTCGGGATTGTCCACTCCGGAAGCGCTGGCACTCAGGTATCCACCAAATGGGCCCAACACATCCCGGAAATCGCTGTAGTATTCGACGAGAAACGAATTCGGCGTTGAAGCGTAACCTCCCCAGAGGACGTGCTGTGACTTGAAAGGATACGCCTGAAACGCGTAGTTGGTTCTTGATACTCCTACCCCGGCGTAGACTCCAAGCCCGCTGACGTATCCCAGGGCCGGGATGGGAATCCAGGCGGTGCCCCAATCGCGGGTTGGCGATTGGAGGTCTGTTGGCGGTCGCGGAGCAGTCGGTTCGCAGGCGTGCGAGACCGGCTGGGGGGTCCGGTTGAAGGTGATGTGGCCACCGAACCGTGGCTGAACGATCGTCGCCATGGTGGCGGCCGGTTCGTCTCCCGGGTGGTAGACTTCCGTTTCCGGATTCGATGTCGGATGGATGACATCATCTCCCCGGTTTGCAATGATGCGCAACTTGATGCGTTGTGTCCCCTCGCCGCTGATGGTCACGCTGTCGCCCACTCCATCGAGATACAACCTGATCTCCCGGGTCTCATCACGACGGAATATCCGCGTGAGGTATGGTACGCTGTCGACCCGGCGTCCCTCGGCATCTCCCCGCCATAGCGAGAGCTCCAGGCGCTCGTCCGACAACCGGGTCACCGCCACCACATCGCCGTCACCGGTAGCGTGAACGTCTACCCATTGGGCCAGGAGCCGGTAGTAACGCTCGGCAGCTTCCGGGAGTGCATCGCGGCGCGCCTTGAGAGCGAGAGCCAGTTGATGTCCGCTATTCTGGAATATCTCGGGCGGCATGCGCCCGACCGCTTCGTCGATCAGGCTGTCGCTGATGCGGGTTTGGATGACGCTCACCACCGAATCCCAAACCGGCAGCTCCAAACCGGACAAGTACCGCCTGTCGAGTGGCGACGCCATCCGTGTGAGTCCGTA
>JBDHMR010000405.1:0-2639 GCA_039656035.1 Gemmatimonadota bacterium | reverse complement strand
CGATGCACCCAGTAGTGTCCAAAATCGACCAGGACGAACACCACCGCCCAACTCATGGCGGTTTCAGGCCACGCGGGCGCCCCGAATCGGACTTGGATGGACCAGGTAGCGGCAACGTAGGCGAATATGGCGAAGGAAAAGAGCTTGATGAGAATGTTGGTGAACTGACTGATCATCCCGCAACTCATGTCCACGAGCGAGTCGGCCAGTCGGTACACCTTCTTGGAGGCTAGGGCCGCCGCACACACCTCGATCAAGATCAAGGCAAGGAAGATCGGGATCGACAACTGAATGATGGCCATGGTCGATTAGGCACGCGTCGTGATTGAAGTGGCCTCGGTTGGGACATCCTCCCAATCCGTGAAGATCTCCTCGCGGACGTCCCCAATTTGCCGCATGTTGATCGCCTGCAGGAACCACTCGGCATCGATACAGGCCTCCGGGGGCCATACCCCGGGGCGCCGGATCTTGCCAATGGCCAACAATTGGGCCCCAATCGACGCCGGGACTCCGGTGCCGATGCCGATCCGGCCGGCGGCGCTGTACACCAATCGGGTTTTGCGTCCTGCCAGCTCGCCTCTGAGCTCTGTTCGCAACGCACCGGTCTTGGGGACGTGCACCATGCGCTTACACGTCTGATGGAAGTAGTTCGCCGCAAAGTCCATCGGATCGATCGCCTGCCCGGCGAGCATGACCGGGTGGTCCGAGCGCGCCACGCGGCCCAACTCCACGATCATGTCGTTCACCTCCACCGGCAAGAACGTGGCCTTGTCGTCGGCGTATTGGACGCCTTCGATGTAGCGAGACAGTGTGAATGGTTCGGGGTGTCCGATGTGCATCACCTCGACCGGTCCCAACTCGGGATAGTCTATCGTCTCCTTGCCGTCGACGAAGGGACGGACTTCCTCCATGCGCCCATCCCGGTACACGAACGCCCGGTGCGGGAGTGAGTACAGCAGGTGGGCCGCCAAGGCCGGGCCTCCGGCATCGGAACCTCGCATGATCCAGGAGGTGCGCACTTCCGTGACCCGGTCCAACCGATCCGCGCCATATCTTGCCAGCACGTTGGTCACGCCCGGGCTTGCTCCCAACCCTACGACCACGGTAATACCGGCACGCTCGGCCTCTGGGTGGAGGTCGAGGATTCGCAACGTGGCTTCCCAATCGTCCGATACGTCAACCATGGGAATCCCCGCTTGAATGGCTGCCTCGACGACCGGCACTGCATTCAAGTAATTGGGTCCTGCCAGATTACAGGCGACGTCGTAGCCGCGCATGAGCTGCGCCAAAGCCTCGCGATCCTGGACGTCGATCCGCCGGGTCTCCAGGTGCGTGCTGGAGGGAGGGAGCGAGGCAAGAAACGTGTCTGACAGCTCCGGATGGCGAGTACCAACGGTGACCGTAGCGAAAACCCCGTGGTACGCCAGGTCCGCGATGGCTTCTTGGGCCATCTCGCCACAGCCGAGGACTAACGCTTTCATGAGTGCCTCCAGGCGTTACACGCGGTAGAACAGGGCCATGTTGAGGCCCGCGATGAACATCAGAAGTGCCCACAACCAACGCCACATTGGTTGCCTGAGAACACCGGCTTGTGCCAACCCCAGCGCGAGGCCGCCTCCCGCGAAGCTGAGGCCCAGGATCCAATGGTGAGCCTGCTCCGCCGCGTGCGGCAAATGGGCTTGGGAGCCGCCGTGGATCGCGAGTGAGAGTCCGACGCCCACGGCCAGCGGCGGAAACCACCGCTGCCACATCGGTTTGGTGAGCCAGCCCTTGGCGCGGCCGAATTCAATGGTGCCCAGCATCATGGCCATGAACCCGCCCGCCTTGTGTTGGATCACATGGAACTTCTTCAGCGATTCCAACCAGACGTCAAGGCTTGTGGGGAAGGCGCTGAGGAACGTCTCCCAGGGACCCACCGGTGAGTAGGTGCGCTCCTGAGTTTCCGTGGGAATGAAGAGGAACAAGCCGAGTAGAAAAATGAGAACAGGCCACACGAACCTGGCCCCGCTCGTGGGATGGCGGATGCTGTACAGGGCCACTGCCCCGGTGAAGGCCGTGAAGAAGCCGAAAAAGATATGGGTGTATTCGGTATGCGTCATAGCCCCCTCACAGAGTCCGTTCGTAGACCACGTATCGCTTGCTGACCGGCAGCGCCATCCGATCCAGAAGGCGAGTCACCATTGGATTCTCGTCAAAGACTTGTGACAGTTCGGCAGTGCGGTAGCCGGCCGCGCGCATCGCTCGGTGGGTTTCCACAATCAGGCGAACTGCGATCCCCGTAGCGCGCCGCCCGGGGCGGACCGCGAATACCATGACACGAGCCGCCGGGATACGCCGGCGGAATCGCCACGCGGTCGCCCAGCCGAAGGGCCACCAACGCCCGCCCATGCGTCGGGTCAGCCAGTTGATGTCGGGGACGGCGACGACCACGCCCGCAGGCTCGCCGCGGCGTTCGGCAATCAAGACCAATCGAGGGTCGAGAACAGGCGCCAGCCGTCTCGCTTCGGAGCGAGCCTGCTTGGGGTTTACGGGAACGTATCCCCAGGTAGCGGTGAACGCCTCGTTGATGATCTCGGCGATCATCACACTCTCGTCTTCCAGGCGCGTGGAATCGATAGGCCGAATGGTGATGCGATCCC
>JBDHMR010000404.1:0-2641 GCA_039656035.1 Gemmatimonadota bacterium | reverse complement strand
AAGGCGCACATGTACCAGCCGGGGACCAAGTCTGGCGAATACGACGAGGTCGACGTTCCCGATGAGTACGCCGAACGATTCGCGGCCTACAGTGAGCAGTTGACCGAGACAGTCGCGTCTACCGACGATTCGCTCATCGAGCGCTATCTCGAGGGACAGGAAATCTCACGTGAGGAAGTCGTCACCGCCATGAAGAAGGCCATTCGGGCTGGTGAGATCGTCCCGCTGTTCGTGGGAAGCGGTGAGCTGACTTCAGGGACGAGGGCCTTGCTTACCAAGATGGTGGAGCTGCTCCCGTCGCCGGCGGAGGTCGAACCACCGGCCGACGATCCTCTCGTGGGCCGGGTGTTCAAGACGGTTTCCGAGCCGCATGTGGGTGATGTGAGCCTGTTCCGGATGTACCGCGGTTCAGTGAAGAACGGTAGCGTGGTATTCAACGCGGAACATGAGGTGACGGAGAAACTCAATCACCTGTCGGTCCAACAGGGAAAGGACCGTCACGAAGTGACCGAGCTGGCCGAGGGGGACATCGGTTCCGTCGCCAAGCTGAAGGACACGCATACCAACGATACCTTCTGCAGCCAGCAGCACCCGGTGCATCTTCCGCCGATCCCGTTTCCGGAGGCGGTAGCGACGTCGGCCGTACGGGTGAAATCTCGTGGTGATGACGACAAACTTGCCAGCGGCCTGCACAAACTGCACGAAGAAGATCCCACTTTTCACTTCGAATACAGTTCCGAGTTGGGCCAGACTCTCATCCACGGGATGGGAGAGCGACACTTCGAGATTCTGCTCAAGCGGCTGGAGCAAAAGTTCGGTGTCGCCGCCGAATTGTCCCGCCCCAAGATCGCCTACCGGGAAACGCTCCGCGGCAAGGCCGAGGGTCAGGGCAAGCACAGGAAACAGTCCGGTGGTCGCGGGCAGTACGGCGATTGCTGGATTCGGCTGGCCGGCCGGCCCCACGGTGATGGCTACGAGTTTACCAACAAGATCGTCGGCGGGGTGATTCCTTCCAAGTACGTTCCGGCAGTCGACAAGGGCATCCGGGAAGCCGCCGCCCGCGGGATCGTTGCGGGCTACCCGGTGGTGGATTTCTCGGCCCAGTGCTACGACGGGTCACACCACAACGTCGATTCGAACGAGATGTCGTTCAAGATGGCGGGCATCCTGGCGTTCCGGAACGTGGCGTCCCAAGCGCGACCCGCGCTGCTGGAACCGCTCGACGATGTTGAAGTTCTGGTTCCGGAGGACGCCCTCGGCGACGTCATGGGTGATCTCAGCGGTCGTCGCGGTCAGATTCTCGGGACCGAGACCGATGGTAGACTCACCAAGGTCACCGCCATCGTCCCGCAATCCGAGTTGTACAAGTATTCCACGATACTGCACTCGATGACGCACGGCCGGGGCACTTTCCACCGGAAGTTCCACGGCTACGTCGAAGCCCCGGCCGAAGTGGTGAAGAAGGTGATCGACGATTCGAAGGTCAAGGCCGAGGCGAGCTGAGTCGGCGTCTCTGGGCGTGGCGGGCGGCGGGGCAGGGGTTTCCTGTCCCGCCGTTTTTTTGTAGTGCGGCTTGACACTCGGTAAACCCGATAAATATATTCAGACATCGAGTTAATTGCAAACGATTCTCATTCTCATTTACCAATAGGCTCCCCGTTGGGTTACCCGCTCCTAGCTGTAATGGCCGTCCTGTCGGCACTCACCGGCCACGACTGGCTGGAACGACGCGCTTACCTGATGGGCACTACGCTCCGAGTTCGCGTTGCCGCCACCGACCGCGCAGTCGCAGCCAACGCCATTGAAAACGCGTTCCACGAGATAGCCCGTTGGGAGGACCTCCTCAGCACTTGGCGGCCCGATACCGAGCTCTCCCGGCTCAACGCTGCCTCCCCCGGTGACCCTGTTTCCCTGTCCCAGGGAGTTGTCGGCGCCCTGCACGAGACCCGGCGTTGGTCAATCCGGACCGAGGGCGCCTTCGACCCCACTGTGGGCGCCCTGATCGACGCCTGGGCCCTCCGAGACTCCGAGGGCGCAGTCGAACCGACAGCCTCGGTCCTCGATTCGGCCCTGGCCGCATCCGGCTTCCGCCACTTCCACGTTGATTCGGTTACCGGCAGGGGGACCAGGTTGCACCCGGATGCTTGGCTCGATGCCGGAGCTTTCGGCAAGGGACTGGCACTGAGAGGCGCCCGCAGTGTCCTCGAGGACGAGGGTGTCACCCGCGCTCTTCTGGATTTCGGCGGGCAAGTCCTGGTGCTGGGCCCGCCGCCATTCGACGAATCCTGGGTCATCTCGGTGGCGCACCCCGAGCGCCGGCAGGATCCGGTGCTTACACTCAGTCTTCGGCCCGGACAATCGGCCGCTACTACGTCGATCTCGGAGCGCCGTTCCGAAGTTGAGGGACACGCGGTCGGCCACGTGCTCGACCCACGCACCGGTCGGCCGGTCATCGGGTGGGGCAGCGTTACCGTGGTGGCCGACGACCCGCTGGTGGCCGATGTGCTGTCCACGGCGCTCTTCGTCATGGGTCCCGAACGCGCCCTGGAGTGGGCCGGTAGGTACCCTGATGTCGGGGTCGTCGTCGTTCGGTCCGCTACAGGGCTTCCGCAGTGGAGCCGGTCCCTCGACGCCGCCATCG
>JBDHMR010000403.1:0-2648 GCA_039656035.1 Gemmatimonadota bacterium | reverse complement strand
CCGAGGCGGTAATGCGTTGTTCAGAGCGCATGGCGAACGGGTCGAGCACCGGGTCCGCCACCGCCGTGACCACGATGCTGTCCACTTCCACGGCGAGCGCTTGGAGCGACACGTCGATGACCACAGTCTCGCCGCCGCGCACCAGAATGCTATCACGCCTGGCCAGCAAGTACCCAATGTGTCGCACCTCGAGTACGTGCCAGCCGCTGCGGAGTTCCCGAACGCGAAACCGTCCTTGTCCGTCGGTGAGAGTGCCGCGCCGGCCATCATCGATGAGAATCTGAACTCCGGCGAGGGGGACATCTGAGAGGGCGTCGTGGACGGTACCGGCGATGTTGCCCGATTCCTGGGCCTCGGACAACCCGGTTGTCAGGAGGGTCAGGCCGGCTACCACTAGAGACAGGCGCATCGGATGGCTGGTCATGATGACGGGGCCCGGTACAGCCACAGATCCATGGGCCCTCCGTTGAAAGCTCCGCCTTCCAGGACTACGGCGCCGTTGACCGACAGCGCCGGATGTCTGATGAACGGTGGCGCACTCGGCCCAGTCAGCACTTCCTCCCGTCCGGTCGCTAGATCCACATCGACCAGCCCGCTTCCCAGAACGGCCACCAGGCGGTTGCCCTGGAGCGCGATGTCCCCGGGAACCCCGAGGGGGGCGAAGTCATGTAGCACAGACGGTACGCCGCTCGTCAGCGCCATGCGGTGTACCCGGCTGTCTCCACGTTTGGTGAAGGCGATGACGTCGGGGTCCCCTCCGTGCACCACCGAGGCTATGCCCGTCGTTCCCGGAATCACATTCCGGGACGGAGTCGCCAGGTCGATGAGTACGGCGACGGTGTCCTTGGTGGTGGTGTTGGGGATGCCGAAGGATCCCTCATAGACTATGCGGGTCTCGCTCAGCCAGAAAACCCTAGTCACAGCGTCGATCTTGAATCCGTCGATGTTGAACGGGAGTGGATGCAGTACTTCGAACGTCTGGGGAGCCGACAGCGTAGCAACGCGGAGTTCCTGCCGGTTTGGTATCGGACGTCCCGGTGTGGCTTGGGTAAAGAGGTAGACCAGCCTGCCCGATTCTGACGCCGCCGACGGGCCGTAGACTTCGGTGGAATCGAGATGGCCGGCGCTGGTGCTGCACAATTCCCGGCGAGTACCCCCCTCGGGCGGGAGCAGGGCCAGGCACTGGTCGAAATTGTGCACCGCGTTGTCTTCGAAGCTGTACAACAGCGCCGACCCGTCGGGCAACCAACTGGGGTTCAGATCATCCAGAGGGTTGAGGGTGAGCAGCACGGGAGCTCCTGGTTGCCGCGGGCCGTCGAGGTCAGTCACACCCCCGTCGAAGGGGTCGGCGCGGCCGCAGCCGAGCATAAGGGTTGCCAATGCCAATGATGGTATCCAGTGGTCCGGGGAGTGTTTCGAGGAGGTCATGGCGCGGCGTAAAGCACCAGGTTGGCAATGGGGTCGACGAAGGTGAACCCACCCGCCTCGATGAGGGCATGTGCTTCGGTGGTAACTGCCCCAGTCGGCGAAACCGCTGGGTGTCGGAACACACGCGGTACCCCACCGTCGGGGAGTTGGCCCTGCTGGCCCGTCGCGAGGTTCACCTGGTACATGGGTCCGCCGGCGTCGGTCTGAATACCTCCGAGTATGGGGTGGGTCGTGAAATCCACGAAGCCGCCGACCACGGCCAACAGCTGGCCGTTCCGAACCACGGCGTCGCGGGCGATCCCCAAGCCCCCAAAGTCATGCAGGACTGTCGTGGCGCCGGTGGCCAGATCTTGGTGATAGACGCGGCTGTCCGCGGCCAGCGTGTAGACGATGGTTTCCGGTGCCTCGCCGGGCGACACGGCGGTTGCCGTCATGGTTCCCGGGACCAGGGTTGGGGCAGGGGCGTTCTGGAGATCGACGACGGCCACGGCCAGCCCGTTGATGGTCGTGTCGCGCGATGCCCCTCCCTGAGAGGTATAGATGATTGACTGGGCCAGATAAACCAATCGAGTATCGCTCAGCCAGTGCAGATCACCAATGCCATCGACCTTGGTTCCCTCCACGTCCAACGGCATGGTGTGGACGACCGTAAAGTCCTGTGGATCGGTCAGCGGGGCCACCCGGAGTTGAGTCACATCAGGGGCCAACTGAAACGGCGTCGACTGGGCATAGCTGTAGGCGAGTTGGCCGGTGGTCGATACCGAGGACGACCCGTACACCTCGGTCGAGTCGAGATGGCCAACGCTGGTACTACAGAGTTCGGCGAGGCGGGTGCCGCCGTCCGGCGGGAGAATCGCCAGGCACTGGTCCCTGTTCTCGACCGTGCTCTTCTGGAAGGTGTAGAGAATGCCGGAGCCGTCCGGCAGCCAACTGGGATGCACGTCCTGGAACACGTTGTGGGTGATTTGTGCGGGACTGCCGGGTATGAGCGGTCCCTCGTTCCGCTCCGGAGTGGAACCGAAGGGTTCGGCGTGGCCACACCCTGACACCAGGACAGTGGCTAGGACGATACGCTTAGCGTATGAGCGCATGCGAACCGGTGTTGAGTGGACGGTGGATGGTATACGGTGGACGGAATCTTCGGTCAAGATTCCGTCATCCGGTGGTGACGTTTCACTTGATCTGTTGCCCACAGGCCATTGCCGGCCGGGACTGAAATA
>JBDHMR010000402.1:0-2656 GCA_039656035.1 Gemmatimonadota bacterium | reverse complement strand
GGGACACGACTTCCCCTACAATTGGCGACTTGATCGTGGCGACGGTTCCGGGAAGAGGCCTCTCCGGTTACTACCGGCCAATAGACGCGACCCAGGGTATCCCATTCCAGCCAGACGTGATTCTACGAGACTGGGGTTATGGTCCGCCGTACTTCCATCAGACTGTTGTCCGAGAGGAAGGAGTGTGGTTCCAACTGCCTCCTGACCCATGGGATGGTCCGGTCTGGATCAGGCGGGACAGTGCACAGCCGAAGCCATCGATCCTCGAGGTGCAGGCCGGTACCATCTTGGAGATAGGAGGGCGGGGCATGCACTTCGGTGTGCCCGGGAACTGGCCGATACGGGCGTCCTCAAGGTAAGCGTTCTCCGCGAGCGGATCGGAGTCTCACGAGCCGGACCGATCTTGCGAGACAATCACTATGGATGGTTCGACCGCGTGAAGACAGGCCACTACGACCTCTCACCAAAGGGGCGGCGAGATCTGGTCACCTGGTCAGACGCGCTCGATATTCTGACCTCCTAGTTTCGGGATTCAGATTGCAGACCCAGCAGCAGCACTGGGAGTAAGTAACCTCAGAGTCGTGCCATAGCTTGGGAGCAGCCATGTCGAAAGCAACAATTCTCCACGCGGATGATGCCGCAAAGGTCATTTACGGCGCCGGCGATTCCTATCGCTTTCTGGTCAGCAACGCCCAATCCAACGGCCGGATTTTTGCCATGGAGGCCGTGGTCCCACCGGGCGGCGGGCCGCCACTCCACGTCCAGACGAAAGAGGACGAAGCATTCTACATCCTGGAAGGCGAGGTCACCTTCTGGGCCGACGGGAAGCGGGTGGTCGCGCGTACTGGAACATTCATTCACATGCCACCCGACGTCGCCCATCGGTTCCGGAACGAAGGTGACGGCGACGCCCGCATGCTCATCTGGTTCAGCCCTGCAGGGATCGAAGCGATGTTCGATGATATGGCCGAAGATCCTGAGAACTACGCGGCGATCGGACCGAGGTACGGGGTGGCGTTCATGAAAGACAAAGAATGACCTCACGTCCGACCTCCCTGCGGCGGATCCAGGCCTTCGCAGCCGATTACCTGGTCATTCTCGGCTACCTGGCGGTACTAGCAACCGTTGGAGCGTCGCTGACTCTGGGGCCCGTAGGAAGCGACTGGTCGCGGCTGGTCTCAAAACCGTGGCGCATGGATCTTCTCGCCTTCTTCACCACAGTGCTACCGGTCATCGCATATTTCACTTGGAGTGAGCGGTCGGTGGCCGGGGCAACCTGGGGCAAGAAGCGGATCGGCCTGAGAGTGGTAAGACTCGACGGCCGCCGGCTCGGCCCGAGACAAGCACTGGTGCGGTCGGTAGCCAAGTTCCTTCCCTGGCAGATGGCCCACACGGCGCTCTTCCATATTCCCGGATTCCCCATGGCACCGGCTGAACCGCCCGTCTGGACAGTCTGGATGCTGGGAGCCATGTGGGTGCTGGTCGCTGCTTATCTGGTCGGACTGACCCCGCTGTGTGGCGGCCGTACCATCTATGATCGCCTTTCTTCTTCCCAAGTAGTCGAAGCGAGAGCTGAGTGACTTGTGGCTTAGAGCCCGGCCAAGCCGAGGAACCCATCTGGGATGCGGTGGTCCAGATAGACGATCGGCTGGCGACCGTGTGGGTGAAGTACGAGTTGATCTTCAACGGCGAATTCCATCACTGCGGCATCGATGCTTTCGAATTGTGGCGATCCGACGAGGGATGGAAGATCTTTCAGTTGACGGATACGTCCCGCACCGAAGATTGTTGGCACCAACCATAGTCAGTGATCCAGGATCCCAGTAGGGATCTCAATAGCCTATTCCGGACGCGGGAGAGTGGGATCTTGCTGCACATCTTTGTCGATGCCGATGCCTGCCCGGTCAAACAGGAGGTGTACCTCGTCGCTCGGCGATATCGCCTCGAAGTAACACTGGTGGCCAACTCATGGATGCGGACGCTGGGTGAACCCTGGCTGACACTCGAAGTCGTGGGCGACGCACTCGACGCGGCCGACGACTGGATCGTCGACCACGTACAACCTCACGACATCGTGATCACCGCCGACATTCTGCTGGCAAGCCGTTGCCTGGAAAAAGACTCACGCGTCCTTGGCCCGGCAGGAAAGCCATTCACGGATGACAACATCGGCGATGCCGTCGCGACCAGAAATTTGCTGTCCCAACTGCGCGAAGCAGGAGAAGTAACCGGCGGGCCAGCGCCGCTGACGAAACGTGACCGATCACAATTTCTGCAGCAACTCGACCAGGCGATTCAATCAATCCGCCGAAAGCAATCGCTCGATGCCAGCTAACAGCGGCACAGAAGCCGACGGCGTTTCAAACCGTGCTCTATCCCGAAGCCGCCAGGCGACGGGAGCCCAGCCGGTCCTCAGCTGGACCGGCGTCCCCGACGCCCCTGGCGCGACCGTTTCGGAGCGGGTGCCGCAGCCACTCGCCCGCCGTTGGCCGCACGGCGATCGGCGTTGACCCTGGCTCGCGCTCGCTCTTCCTTCTTGCGCGCCCTGATGGCGGCGATCCGTTCGGCGATCGGCACCTCCAGCCTTGCCTGAGGCCTGGCTTTGTAATCGAAGTCGGGCACCTTGACCCGCGGCAGCTTCTTCCCCACCGCCCGC
>JBDHMR010000401.1:0-2669 GCA_039656035.1 Gemmatimonadota bacterium | reverse complement strand
CCCGTAGGCCCCAAACCAGCCGCTGGCCGGAGGCCGGGCCGCGGGTATCTTTCCGGACGAACAGTGATCCATTCAGGGGGAGTTTGAACCAATGCGAAACGTGTCATTCATGGCGGTCGCCGCGGTCTTGCTGGCATCCGCCGTACAGGCCCAGGGTCTGGTCGATCTCGATACCGTCCGCGCCGGCCGGTTCGACGCCGGCAAGATGTGGACGTTCGAGTACGCCCCGTCCGAGTACTTCACCGACACCTACGGCTTCGACGCCAACGACGCCTGGTTCGAGCGGGCCCGGCTGTCGGCCGTGCGAGTGCCCGGCTGCTCGGCCTCGTTCGTGTCGCCCGACGGCCTGTTGGCCACCAACCACCACTGCATCCGCGGACGGCTCGCCAGTATCTCCCTAGAGGGTGAGACGCTGTTGGACGACGGCTTCGTGGCCCACTCCATCGAGGACGAGCGCCGCATCCCCGGCTATTACGTAGACCAGTTGATTGCCGCGTCCGACGTGAGCGCCGAGGTGTTCGCCGCGCTCGACGACGCCACTACGGACGAGGAGCAGACCGCGGCCCGGCGGGCAATCATGGCATCGCTTCAGGCACAAGCGCGGGAACGGCACGCCGATTCAGGGGCCGATTCGCTCCACGTCCAGGTGGTCGGCTTGTACGACGGCGGCCGCTATTCCTTATATGTGTTCCGCCGTTTCACTGACGTCCGCATGGTGGTGGCGGCGGAACTGCAGATGGGTTTCTTCGGCGGCGACAACGACAATTTCACGTACCCGCGCTATGCGTTGGACTTCGCCTTCCTCAGGGTGTACCAGGACGGGCAGCCCTACCAGACAGACCACTACTTCACCTGGAGCCAGGACGGTGTGGAAGAAGGCGACGTCGTGTTCGTCATCGGCAGCCCGGGACGAACCAACCGGCTCAACACCATGGCGCAACTCGCCCTTCAGCGCGAAGTGACCTTGGTCAACACCCACGCTTGGTACACCAGCCGGCTCAACGCAATTTGGGATTTCTACGCCGAAGATCCGGTCACCGGCGAAGCGCTCGATCTGCGTAACTGGGCATTCGGTTTGTCCAATTCTCTCAAGGCCACCACCGGCCGGTTGGAAGCACTCGACAATCTGCTCATCCTCACCAAACGGGCTGACGCCGAAGCAGCCTTGCGCGACTCGATTGCCGCTCGAGACGATCTAAGTGAGCGGTACGGCGATGCCATGGGCCGTATCATGACCATTCAAGAACAGAAGGCCACCATGGCCGCTCCTCATGCCGCCTTCGCCGGGCTTGGCAGCAGCCGTTACGGCTCGGCCACGCTGCTCAGGGCTGCCGCGGCACAAGAATACCTCGCGGCCCTCGAGCGCGGCGCCCCGGGTGACAGCATCGCCCGTTTCCGCGACCGTCTATTGGGCATTGGCGACCTCCCACCGGGCCTCGAGCGTCGCTACCTGAGTGCCCGACTGGCCGATATCGGCCGGGCCTACGGTCCCGACCACCCGCTGACCCGCGCGGCGCTGCCGGACGGGAGCCCGGAGGCCTCGGCGGCTGCCCTCATGGGAAGTAGTATCATGGCCGACTCTGCCTCCGTGGCGCACGCGGTCGATGGAGAATCGCTGTCGGCCGATGATCCGGCGGTCCGCCTGATCACGGTACTGCGGCCGGTCTACCGGGAGTTCCAGGCCGAGTGGGGACCCCTTTCCGCCGAGGAACGCACGTTGGCTGGCGACCTGGGGCGGGCCCGTTTCGCTGTGTACGGCAAGAGCATTCCGCCCGATGGTTCACGGTCCCCCCGTATCGCCGACGGCGTGGTCAAGAGCTACGAGTACAACGGCACTCTTGCTCCACCGTACACCACCTTCTACGGACTGTACGATCGCTACAACGCCCACAAGGGTTCAGTCGACTGGGCCTTGCCAGAGCGTTGGCAGACCCCACCGCCGGGGCTAGACCTGGGGACGCCCCTTAATTTCGTGTCCACGGCGGACACATACGGTGGCAACTCCGGATCGCCGGCCGTGACCCCCGACATGGAGTTGGTAGGAATCAACTTCGACCGCAACATCAACGGCCTGTCGCGCGATTTCATCTACCTGCCGGAACAGGGCCGCAACGTGATGGTAGATGTGAGGGCGATCAGGGCGGCGCTGGAGCATGTGTATGGAGCAGAGAGGATTCTGATTGAACTTGGGGTGGGTGTTGGAAAGTAGAGACTGGGAACAGATGAACAGGCTAAGAGGGCTAAGAGGACTAAGAGGTAAACGAAAATCTTGAGGAGTCGTCTTTTTCCTTCTTAGCCCTCTTAGCCCTCTTAGCCCTTTCCCCCTCTTCTCTAGTCTCCAATCACAGTAATCCCCGAATGTCGATCCTCGCCCATCTGGGTCATGATCGTCACTCCCTCGGCTAGACTTACCCGCTCGCGGATGAGCCGGCCAGGGTCGATGGTGCCGCGGGAGATCATTGCCAGTAACGGGGCAAAACCGTGGGCCGGCATTCCGTGGCTCCCCCTGATTTCCAGTTCTCGGGCGATGACACGGTCCATGGGCACGCGATGATTCCGTTCGTCTCCCACCATGATGCCGACTTGCACGTGGCGGCCGCGCTTCCTCAAACAAGCGATAGAGTTGCCACAGGTGGTGGCGCTGCCGAACGCGTCAAGTGAGAGATGAG
>JBDHMR010000400.1:0-2682 GCA_039656035.1 Gemmatimonadota bacterium | reverse complement strand
GATTTCTTCGTCAAGATCACCCGGCAGCTCACCCTGTTGGTCGGAGTCGTCATCGCCCTGTCGATGTTGGGGATACAGATCGGGCCGCTGCTGGCGGCCATGGGCGCCGCCGGCTTCATCATTGGATTCGCCCTGCAGGGGACCCTGAGCAACTTCGCCAGTGGAGTAATGTTGTTGATGTACCGGCCCTTTGATATCGGTGATGCGGTCGAGGTCGCCGGGGTCATGGGTGTGGTCGATTCGATGAGCCTGGTCTCGACCACCATCAACACTTTCGACAACCGCTTGGTGGTGATTCCCAACAATTCGATATGGGGCGGAGTGATTACCAACATCACCGGCAACGATACCCGCCGGGTTGATATGGTATTCGGGATCGGTTACAGCGACGACATCGACAAGGCCAACCGGATTCTGCAGGATGTCATCGAATCGCAAGAGAAAGTCCTGCCGGACCCAGCGCCGGTCATCAAGGTCCACGAATTGGCCGATTCGTCGGTCAACTTCGTGGTGCGGCCCTGGACACTGACGGCGGACTATTGGGATGTGTACTGGGACGTGACCCGCAAAGTGAAGGAACGGTTCGACGCCGAAGGCGTGTCGATCCCGTTCCCGCAACGAGATGTGCACATGTACCAGGAGTCGGGAGCCTAGTCCCTCCCCCGGCCGAATTCTTTTATTCGCGGCCAGGCATTGCCGGCGAACAGCAGGACGGCCGCCAATTCGGCCAGCCGTCCTGCCACCATGAGATCCGTCCGGCCCAGCGCCGGGCCCAGGCCCGCGCCCATCACACCGGCGTTGATCAATAGAGCCGCGGCCACTACCGGCGCCGCCCGCCCGCGCACCGGCTGTTGGGCGTGTTTGGGCAGGATCCAGTAGGCCACGCCCATCGCCAGTTGCACCATCCATCCCAGCAGCATCATCTCGCCATGAAGCGGCCAAGCCCTGGCCACCCAGGGCGGCCCGAGGTCGGCCTGGGTCACCAGTAGCAAGGCGCCGAGCGCGGTGCCGATCAGCAAGTGCACCAACGCAGCGCGCACCAGCCAGATGGTGGGTAATGGCACTAGGGGCGCGCCTTGAGCCGGAGCCACATGTTGGCGACGAAACACCCCGCCGCAGCTAGCTGAAACAGGGCGGACAGCACCAGCGCCGACTGGTCCGCCGCGCCCAGGTCGAACGGCTCTGCCGCTATCCGGAGTACCAGGCCGGCGTTCAGCAGCACCAGGGCGGCCCAGATGTAACCCTCACGGCCACGCTTGTGTTCGCGGCTCGCGCGCGGGAACAGCCAGAAGGCCACCCCGAAGATGAGCTGGGTGAGCCAGCCAACGGTGATCAGGTGGAGGTAGGTCGGCCAGAAAATGCGCAGCGCGGGGTCGAGTGCCAGGGCGGTCCCGGCCACCAGCCCGAGCAGCAGGTAGCCCACGGCGAATCGGATGAACAGGCGGGTGGCAAGGGGCATGGGGTATCGGGGTCTAGGGTTATCCATTGACCATCGGATTCCTCTACCATAGCATTCGGAAGCCGCCAGGGGGATCCCGCACCGGGATTGAGAGCGTACCCTTGGAACCTGATCCGGTTCAAACCGGCGGAGGGAGCGCGGCACGTTGTTGCCGATCATCGTTCCCGACCGCCGCCGTGTTCCGGCCGGCGGTCGTTTTTTGCATTGAGACCTCAGCCACACTTGGAGCATTCCATGGCCACCACCTTGAAAGAACCAATCGATACCTCGGCCCGAGCGCCTTCCACCTTGGAGGAGGCCTTCCCCAATTCGCGCAAAGTGTACCTGGACGGGAGCCGCGGTATCCGGGTGCCCATGCGGGAGATCGCTCTGTCCGGGGGCGAACCATCACTCAGGGTTTACGACCCGAGCGGCCCCGAGGGCCACGATGTCCGCCACGGACTGCCGCCGTTGCGCGCAGAGTGGATCAGGGATCGTGAAGTGGAGGAGCGGAACGCAGACCAATCGCTGGGGTTGGCCATGCCGGACAAGCTCACCCGCACGGTGCTGCGCGGTACGGGACCCGTCACCCAGCTCTACTACGCCCGCAAGGGCGAGGTCACCCCGGAGATGGAATTCGTCGCCATCCGCGAGGGGATGGAGCCGGAATTCGTGCGAGCCGAAGTGGCCCGTGGCCGGGCCATCATACCGGCCAACATCAACCATCCCGAAATCGAGCCGATGGTGATCGGCCGGAATTTTCTGGTGAAGATCAACGCCAACATCGGCAACTCGATCGTGTCCTCCTCCATCGATGAAGAAGTGGAGAAACTGCGGTGGGCCACGTTGTGGGGCGCGGACACGGTAATGGATCTGTCGACCGGCGCGCAGATTCACGAGACCCGCCAGTGGATCATCCGCAACTCGGCGGTGCCCATCGGTACAGTGCCGATCTACCAGGCGCTCGAAAAAGTAGATGGCGTGCCCGAAGAACTGACCTGGGAGGTTTATCGCGATACGCTCATCGAACAGGCGGAGCAAGGCGTCGATTACTTCACGGTCCACGCCGCCGTGTTGTTGCGCTATGTCCCGATGACCGCCAACCGGGTCACGGGGATCGTCTCGCGCGGCGGCGCCATCATGGCCAAATGGTGCCTGGCGCACCACCAGGAGAGCTTCCTGTACACGCGATTCGAGGAAATCTGCGAGATCATGGCCGCCTACGACGTGTCGTTCTCTCTGGG
>JBDHMR010000399.1:0-2690 GCA_039656035.1 Gemmatimonadota bacterium | reverse complement strand
GATCGAAAAGCTGGGGCCCCGGCGCAGCGAGATGCTGGAGTTGAAGAACACCGGGCACGGGGGTGTACGCATCGCGTTCAAGATTCCGGCCCGGGGTCTGTTCGGCTACCGGTCGGACTTCCTGACCGATACTCGGGGCACGGGCATCATGCACCACCGGTTCTTGGAGTATGGGCCTTGGGCGGGGCCGTTGTCGGGCCGTTCGCGCGGGGTGTTGGTGGCGGATAGGATAGGGACCTCGGTGGCGTTTGCGCTGGGCAACCTGCAGGAGCGGGCCACCATGTTCATATCGCCGGGGACCGAAGTGTACGAGGGGATGATCGTGGGGGAGAACTCGCGGACCGACGACATGGACGTCAACATTTCAAAGGAAGAGAAGTTGAGCAACATCCGCACGACGTCGACGGACGAGGCCATAGTGCTGGAGCCTCCCCGGCGTATTACGCTGGAGTCGGCTTTGGAGTATATAGGGGAAGACGAGCTGGTCGAGATCACGCCTAAGTCGATCCGGCTCAGGAAACGGGAGCTGGTGACCCACGAGCGCAAGAAGGCCGCCCGGGCCGCGGCCAGGGCGGCGACCCAGTCGTAGTCGGCCGGCTCTCCAGGACACCTGCGATTCAAGCAGGAGGGGAGATGCGCGGCCTTGGCCGGATGCAGCCGGAGGGGTGGTAGGGTGGGTGCGTAGTGCGTAGTGGATCGGTTGCGAAGGCCAGCGGGCTTTGGTATTCTCCGGTCCCCAAATGGCGATAAGCTGAAAGCTGCTAGCTGACAGCCGTTTTGGGCCTGTAGCTCAGTTGGTTAGAGCGCACGCCTGATAAGCGTGAGGTCGGAAGTTCAAATCTTCCCAGGCCCACTGAAGTGATACTCTGATCCCGCTTGGCGTTCCGACGCGAGGCGGGATTCGTCACTAGTACCCGTTGAAGTCCTGGCCGGGCGTGATGTTCGGGTAGGTCGCCATGCTCTGCCCCAGATCTGTGAGGATTTCCACGACCGGCTTCATCACCCACAAATGGGCGTACCCCTCACTCTTCCACAGTTCCCGCTTCTCGTCCGGATCATTCTTGATGTCGTAGACCTGGGGGAACGTAGGTTGGACGATCGGGGAAAAGGTCGATTCGGCGGTCAGGAAATGGACCTTGAGCGATCGCCACTTTACCGAAAACACTCGGTCGCCCACGTAGGTGACGATGTACTCCCGGTTGGACGTCTCCTGGTTGCCGAGCAAAAAGTCGGCTTGGTTGATGCCGTCATAGGGGCGGTCCGTTGGAATGCGGGTCTCTTGTCCGACGAGATGGGCCAGGGTAGGGAACCAATCCAGATCGGCGAGAATTTCGTCGGTCACGTGGCCCGCCGCGAATTTGCCGGGCCACCGGATCATCCCCACGGTGCGTATGCCACCCTCGTACGCTGTGCTGAGGCCGCCGCGCCAGGGCCCGTTGGAACCACCTTCCCCGGCGTCTTCCCCGGCGGCGTTGTCACCGGTGAGGATGAGGATGGTGTTGTCACCGACCCCCGCCGCATCGATGGCATTCACGATTCGGCCGACGTTGTAGTCCACCTCCATCTGGATGTCGGCATAGGCGCCGGCCTTCGATCGCCCTTTGAAATCCGGATGCGGGAGAAAGGGTGGGTGGAGCTGGGTGAGCGCCGCGTACACGAAGAACGGCCGGCCCTCTTCGGCGCGGGCCTGGATGAACGCTTCTGTCTTCTCGACGATCTCGCGGTCCAGCAAGGCCCGGGAGTCCAAGTCGAACGGCTTCACTTGGTGGGAGGACTGGCCCTTGGCGCCCTCCCAGATGTAGGGGGTGGGAAACACGTCCGGGTCGAACTGGGGCGTGCTCGTGTAGCTCGCCTCCATGGCGCTTTCTTTGGTTCCGTACCACTCGTCATACCCCTGATCGTTAGGGAGCCGCCCTTCCTGGTCGCCGAGGTGCCATTTGCCGTACATGGCCGTGGCATAGCCGGCATCGGAGAAGAGTTCAGCGATGGTGTACTCCCAGGGCGCCATGCCCTGGGGTTCCCCCGGAGCGGGCACCTTTTGGGTGCCGGAGCGAATGGGGAGTCGACCGGTGTGGATCGCGGATCGGGTGGGTGTGCACTGGTTCTGCACGTTGAAGTTGGTGAGCCGAATCCCCTCGGCGGCAAGTTCATCGATGCGGGGCGTGGGAACGGAACTTCCCTGGACGCTCACGTCTCCCCATCCCCAGTTGTCGACCAGGATGTAGACGACATTCGGTCGATCCTGTGCCGCCGCCGTTGATCCCGGAAAGAGTAGAACGAGGACTGCGACGAGTGGAACAACAATTCTCACGACGGAACTCCTGTTTTCGCGCGGTGGCAGGCGGTGGACTGTCCCGCCGTGGACGGCTAACGATAATTGGTCCGACCGGGTTCATCCACTCCCACCGGCCCGTTCGGCGTCTATCTCGCTCGCCGTCTAGGTCGCACGGGATGGCCACTTATTGCAAGCCAGTGGAACGACCGAGGTGCAGGATGTCGGCATGGTGTCGATAAATGACGGCAAAGTACGGCATGATTGGACCGAAATGACGGCAGATCACGTGGTCCGTCGTGAGAATGACGGCAAAATGTCGTGATTTGGGCCTAAACTCAAACGCCTGATAAGCGTGAGGTCGGACCGCGTCCCCGAGCTTTGCGAGGGGCGCGACTCAGCACAGCGCGAATGAAAT
>JBDHMR010000398.1:0-2694 GCA_039656035.1 Gemmatimonadota bacterium | reverse complement strand
GCCTTGGGGAACGCCGTTGCCTCGCGACAGCGAGAAGTTGTTGTACACGTAGGCGTTGCCCCAGGGATCGAGCATGCCGTCTCGCCCGACCTCCGCCAGCGATGTCGGCAGCGAGTCGGTGCTGGCCGCGAAGGCGTCGATATCGAGCTGGATGGCGTTGATGTCGCCGATGGCCTTGGTGACTCTTGCGCGGTCGACGAAATCTTCTGCTTTAGGGACGACCATCCCCATCAGCAGGCCCAACACGGTCAACGCGAAGATCAGTTCGATCAGCGTGAAGCCACCGGCCGAGCCAGTCCGGAATCCGGCTGGCCGAGCGTGTATTTGGTCGGTTTTTTCCGAGTGGTGGCTCAAGCTTGCCGCTCCCGCGTTCCGTCCCCGTGCCCAGAAAACCAGTCCGGACCAAGCGATTCACTCCAGGGGGTGCGGTCAACGGATGAGCAAGAGGGATGCCGAGGGTATCGTTGTACGACTTCTTGACAGTCACGTAGATCTGGACTCTATAACCTCTTTTTTTACAAACTGTTAGATGCCCTAGCCTCCCTGTGCCACTACAAGTCGATAAGCAAGGAATAGGCGCCCCGTGGTTTGACCATGCATTATGCTGCGCTCAAGCGGGTCCGGGGGGCGGCTGTCGGGCTGGATCCTGTTAGTGGGAGGGACAGTGGAACTGCACTAGTCTCAATTGCGGCCTGATGGGGATTCCGGGCTCCAGCAATGGCCACCCGCCCCGCTGCCCCGCTGCCCCTCCTAGAACAACCCACTCTTGGTAGTATGCCACAGCTTGACCATGCGCTCGAAGCCGTCGTTGAGCAACTCGGCCGACATCGGTGAGCCCGGCCCCTCTAGGGTCTCTTTCATCTCGTCGACGATCAGGGGGAACTCGCGGCGTCCCTTGACCAGCGGATCCTGACCGATGGCCTCAACGATCAATCGCAGTTTCCCCCGCTCCGATTCGTCGTCCGGGACCTGGAACAGATAGCTGGCGATGTCGAGTCCCTGATGACACAGGGTCCCGAGTTTGTCCATGTGACGGGGTTTGGTGGACTCCTGAGAATCTCGCATTCTGCCTCCCGGTTTCGGTGCGAGACGGCTTCGACGGGGTTGATATCCCCTAATCGGATGAGCCGGTCACCGCTTGGGGGTGACGGTGGTCACGTCCTCCGTCTCTGTCGTGACAAGGGTCAAGTACCGTGCCAGTGTGGGCGTGGGGTGTAGGGCGTAGGACGTAGGGCCTAGGGGAGTGTCGTGATGGCCAGCTGCGTGGGGGTGCTCTCAGCGACGGAACAGGTAGGCCAGCTTGAGGAAGAATCCATCCGATGATCGGGACAGGTCGGAGAAACCGAAGGTGGTCAGACCCTGCATGGTGGCGCCATAGCCGAAGAAGGCGACGGTGCCCGGTGTCGGCTCGTAGGAGGCGAGAAAATCGACCTGAAATCCATTGAACTCGGACGGCTGTGTCGGCACGCCCGCGATGCTGAGGGGGTCGCCCGCGACGGCGCTGAAGAGCGCGTCCTGCCGTTGGGATCGATATTCTCCGATCACCCTGAAGAACAGCGCCTGCGTGGGTTGGTAGACGAGTCTGATGCGAGGGATGATGGTGCGGGCAAACTCACTGCCATCCCGTTGGCGCCAGATCCTCGATGCCATAAGGGACGCGTCCAGGCGCACCGACTTGGTGGGGCGCAGGTCCAGCCCTACCGAGGCACGCAGCTCTTTACCGGGCGAACCCTCGGCGAAAATGGCGACCTCGCTGAATGTGGCCGAGGCCACGGCATTGAACGTCTGGAAGGTCGGTGTGGAGATGCTGAGGTTGGCTGAGAAAAGGTCGTCCAGTTTAGGTGGTGGGGTGTAGGGAAACGATGTTCCGCCTCGATCCACGGTGTAGTTGGTGTACGCCAGTGGGTTGAAGGTTACGAAATTGCGGCTGACCCGTGACGAGAGGTTCCAGTCGCCCCTGAGCTGGAAGCTGAGGTTGATGTCCTCACCGCCCTCTATTGGCGCCTCCACCCCGAATCCGCGATAGGACCAGATCCGCTGGGGACCGAAGAAGACGGTGAAATTTTCCAGCAACGCTCCGCGCTTCCCGTAGAAGGAAAATCTGTTGAAGAGGTGGCCGTCGACGATGTTGTTGCGGTTGACGAAGCCGGCCCGTGCCCTGAAGCCGGTTCCAATGCCGGAAATCTTGTAGTTGAATCCCCAGGTACGGCCTGTCCGGTCGAAGGTGATGCTGGTAATCGCGGCCGTCGTCTTTTCGGTACCGTCTCCGCTCCACGACCCGCCGGCCTGCGCTTCCACAAAATAGAGTTTGCCGAACAGGATCCGGGCGTCCGCAGCGACGACACGGTTGAATTCGGCGTTCTGATCGAAGGTCGTGACGGTGGCACCCACGGTCGATCCTGCACCCACGTCGCGCCGGACCCGGGCAATATTGAACCAGGCGTTGCCGGCCTGGAGTTCGTCCACGGCCGTGAGATAGGCCACGTTGGTGGCCCCCAGCTTGCCGCTCACCTTGGCGCCGACTAGCGGGTCGAAGATCCGGCGGGTGTAGACCAGCTGACTGGGTGTGGCGAAGAGTTCTATCCCCTCGAGGAAGAACGGGCGTTGTTCCGGAAAGAACAGGGCAAACCGTTCGTTCACGGTTACCTGGCCTACGTCCGATTCGACTTGGCTGAAGTCGGGATTGACCGTGGC
>JBDHMR010000397.1:0-2708 GCA_039656035.1 Gemmatimonadota bacterium | reverse complement strand
GCAGGCCCTCCGCGAGGGCGCCGATGACTACCTCACCAAGCCGTTCGCGTTCGAGGAACTGCTGGCGCGCCTGGAGGCCCTTGGCCGAAGGCCCCAGGAACTCAAGCCTCCTGTGCTGCAGGTAGATGGACTGACCCTCGATACCGGGACCCGGGAAGTCACCAGGGACGGCGATCCAGCGGAATTGACCCCGAAGGAGTACTCCGTGTTGGAGTATCTCATGCGCCATGCCGGGCAGGTCATGTCCCGCACCCTGATCACCGAGTACGCTTGGGACTATCACTTCGATCCGGGAACCAACATCGTCGATGTGGTCATCACGCGGCTGCGCAAGAAGGTCGACCAGGGGCGCAGCAAACGGTTGATTCACACCGTGCGAGGTGTGGGCTACGTGGTCAAGGGATAACGTGAACTCCATCCGCAGCCAGCTCACGGTGTGGTACACGGTCGCTCTCGGGGCGACCGTGATTGCATTCGGCCTGGCGCTGTACGTGGAACGGCGCTCGTCCAGCCTGGCAGAGCTGGATCAGCGCCTGACTATCGAGGCCGACTTCGTCAGTCAGTTTCTCAGCCAGTCGTACCAGGTCATGGGGGAATTGACCGAACCAGACCCCCGGCTCCCCGCCGAAGTGCCAGAGGCGGAACGGCCACGCCAGTTGGTGGCCACGTCTCAGGCGTTCCTCGATGGGCTGGCCGATTTTCTGATCGTGGTCGATCCACTGGGTCACCGATTGTACGTGACCGATACTACCGGGGCCAGACGCCCCATCCCATTCGATAGACTGGCAGAGGAGCCCCTGGTGCTGGCCGGTGCCACCGTGGAACAGCTACTGGAGCTGGCCCGGCCACCCGTATCACAGGGAACCGGCACCCTCGAGGGTGATCCGGTGGCGGGTCCGGTTCGCTACCTGGTCATGCGGGTTCCCGGCGCCGGATTAGAGATCGGCGCCCTGGTGGTCGCCACGGCCCTGACCAACATCGCCTTCGGGCCGGCCCAGCTCCTCGGGTCGATGCTTTTCATACTTCCGGTAATTCTGCTGGGTTCGATCGCCATCGGTTATCTCCTGGCTGGCACCAGTCTCCGCCCTCTCAAGGGGATGATGGAGGAACTCAAGGCCATCACCGACGGGCGCAGTTTGCACCGCCGCCTGGCGGTTCCGCATACCGGCGACGAACTGGCCGGCTTGGCCCGCAGTACCAACCAAATGCTGGCCCGACTGGAACAGAGTTTCGACAGCCTGAGGCGCTTCAGTGCCGACGCCTCGCACGAGTTGAAGACCCCACTCATGATTCTCCGGGCCGGGGTCGAACGGGCGCTGACCAACCCCGATACGCCCGCTGAAAACCTGGGGGAATTGGACCGGGTTCTCGAGGAAATCAACCGGATGACGGAGATGATCGATAACCTCCTCACCCTGGCCAGGGTCGACGAGGGCCGAGCCGCCTTGGCCCTCACCGAAAGCGATATCCGTGACTTGATCACCGATCTGGCGGAGACGGCCGAGATCCTGGCCGAGCCCGAGCACATCCGTGTGTCGATAAGCATGCCTGACGAGCCGGTGTTGTTGCCGATCGACCGAGGCCGCATGCAACAGTTGCTGCTGAACCTGGTGACCAATGCCGTCAAATACACCCCCGCTGGTGGGACGGTGTCCATCCGTCTTGCCGACGAGAACGACATCGTCACCATCGCCGTTCACGACACCGGCGTAGGCATTCGCGCCAAGGATCTCCCCCACATCTTCGACCGGTTCTATCGGGCGGATTTGGCTCGGTCACGCAGCGGCGAGCGGCCCGGGGTTGGGCTGGGCCTGGCCATTACCAAGTGGATCGCTGAGGCCCACGGTGGGACCATCACCGCCACCAGCCGGCCGGGGCGGGGAACCGCGTTCTCAGTTCGTATCCCCCGCCCGGCCCCGGTCTTGGTTTCCGACGAATCCTGACTCTGGTGCTTCCTCTGGCGGGAGGTATATTAGCCCCCCGCGACCGGGGAACCAGGCTGATACCGAATTGTCCGTCCTCAGGTGTGTCGCGTAATGTGGCTGTCATCGTTTTGTCATCTTGCGGCTACGGTCGGGTAAACCCCTCGCGTTACCTTGGGGTTGTATTCGACCTCAATCGTGTTGGAGGCAGCTCGTGTTCGAGAACCTGGTCGCGTCCAAAGTCACCGACAGGAAGCCGTTCGGCTCGGCGGTATTGTCCTTCGCTATCCAGGCCGCCTTGTTGTACGGGGTAGTCGTGGCCACCAAGGGAGCCGCGGAGACCATCCGCGAAATCATCGCGGATACGACGATGGTGTTCCTGGAGCCGCCCAAGCCGGATGCGCCGCCCGACGTGCCGCCGCCGGAGGCAGTTGTTTCGGCCAACCCACCACCGAAGGGCTTTCAGACGGTCATCGCCGTCAGTGAGATTCCCACAGAAATCCCTCCTGTGGATCTGACCCAGAAGTTCAATCCGGACGACTTTACCGGGAAGGGTATTGAAGGCGGGATAGCGGCAGGCGTGGTCGGCGGCACCGGCCCTGTCATCGAAGGAGAAGTGTTCCTGGCCGCTGAACTGGAAGACCGGCCCCGGCTGATTTCCATCGAAGAGCCGCGCTATCCTCCGGTCCTGGAAAGCGCCGGCATTACCGGGCGCGTGGTTTTCGACTTCATCGTCGATACTTTGGGCCGAGTCAGTGGCGCGTCTATCAACGTCATCAGTTCAAC
>JBDHMR010000396.1:0-2709 GCA_039656035.1 Gemmatimonadota bacterium | reverse complement strand
GCACGCCCTGCAGTTACAGCGGCTGCGGCAGGACGTGAACCTGGAACGGCTGATCAGCGTGGCCCGCGACGTGGCAGGATATTTCGGGCGCGAGATGCCCGGTTGCGTCTACAAAACCGGATCAATCCTGGACCAGGGCCTGCAATCAGGCCCCGGGAGGCAGTATGAGTGAATCAATTCTCAATGGCGTGCGGGTACTCGACCTCACGAACGTGTTGGCGGGGCCCTTCGCCACACTGCACCTCGCGCTGTTGGGGGCCGAGGTCATAAAAATAGAGAGGCCCGGAAGCGGCGATCTGGCGCGCAAGCTCGGTAACCTCCCCGAATTGAACGAGCAATTGATGGGGACCAGCTTCCTCGCGCAGAACTCGAACAAGAAGTCGGTGACCCTCAACACGAAGTCGCCCGAGGGCAAGGAGATTTTCAAAAAGCTGGTGAAGACCACGGACGTACTGGTCGAGAACTTCCGGCCCGGCGTCATGGACCGCTTGGGGCTCAGCTACGAAGTCCTCAAGGAGATCAACCCGCGCTTGATCTACTGCGCCATCTCGGGCTTCGGGCAGACCGGACCCGATGCGCTCAAACCGGCCTACGACCAGATCATCCAGGGCCTGAGCGGCGAGATGGCTGTCAACGGCGACGAACGGCTGAATCCACTGCGCACGGGATTCCCCGTGTGCGACACGGTGGGCGGCCTTAACGGCGCTTTCGCCATCATGGCGGCTCTCTACCACCGTGAGCGAACGGGTGAAGGCCAGTTCATCGACATTGCAATGCTCGACTCCATCATGCCGCTCATGGGCTGGGTGGCGGCGAACCTGCTCATCGGCAAGCGCCAGCCGGTGCCGATGGGCAACGACAACTTCACAGCGGCGCCATCCGGGGTGTTCCGCACCAGGGATGGCCACATCAACATCGCTGCCAACAAGCAGGAGCAATGGGAATCGGTTTGTGACGCACTCGGCGTGCCCGGGCTCAAGACCGATCCACGGTTCCAGGAGCGAGACACCCGCAAACAGAACCGCAAGGATCTGACGCCGCTGCTGGAGGTGAAGCTCGCGCAGCGCGATACCAAGGATTGGGTGGACCTGCTCAATGCGGAGAACGTGCCCTGTGGCGAAATTCTGAGTCTCGATGACGCGCTGAAGCAACCGCAAATCAAGCACCGCCAGGCCCTGAAGGATGTTCCGGTAGAGGGGATTGGCACCATCCCGCTGTTTACGCTTACCGCGAAGTTCGCACAAACACCGGGGGACATCACCTCCCCGCCGCCGCGACTTTCGGCACACACGGCGGAAGTGCTGGCGGGCATTGGCATCACGAAGGACGAAGTGGCCGTTCTTAAAACAAAGCGTGTCGTCTGACGACCGCTGAAAGGAGGAAACTGACATGGGCATGACGTACGTACAGAAGTTGCTCGCCCGGGCGATTGGGAAGGACGAGGTAGCAGTGGGGGACATCCTCGAGTTGCCGGTGCACCTGGCGATGTCGCATGAGAACGCCGCACTCGTCATCAACCAGTTCAATGAGATCTTCCGGGAGACCGGACTGGAGCCCCGGGTGTGGGACCCGGACCGGATCGCGATCATTTTCGACCACCGCGTGCCCGCCGAGTCCGCCAAGACGGCGACCAATCAGAAAAAGATCCGCGAGTTCGTCGCCAAACAAGGGATTTGCAAATTCCACGACGTGCGGGGCGACGTGGGCGGCATCTGCCACCAAATCCTCCCCGAGAACGGCTACGTGCGGCCCGGCCAGGTGCTGCTGGGCACCGACAGCCACACGACCACACACGGCGCGCTGGGTGCATTCGCATTCGGTATTGGGGCCACAGAGATGGCCGCGGTGTGGTCCCTGGGAAGCATCCTCAATGTCGAGGTGCCCGGAACCATCAAGGTAGTGGTGAACGGCGAGTTGCCGCGCGAGGTCTACGCCAAGGATCTGATCCTGCACCTGGTCGGCCTGCTCAGCGCCGAGGGCGCCAACTTCAAGGTGATTGAGTTTCACGGAGACACCATCCGCGATCTTCCGACATCGGGCCGCCTGGTGTTGTGCAACATGTCGGTGGAAGCCGGCGCGACCAGCGGTGTGGTGCCGCCGGATGAGGAGACTCGCCGTTACCTGCGGGATGAGGCCGGCGTCCAGGATGAATTGGACCTGTTCACACCGGACCCGGATGCGGTGTATGACCGGGTGGTGGAGATCGATGCCTCGCAGCTTGAACCACAAATCGCCTGCCCCCACACGGTGGATAACGTCAAGCCTGTCGGCGAAGTGAAAGGGAAGAAAGTCCACCAGATCGTGGTGGGCTCCTGTACCAACGGCCGCCTCGATGACCTCAAGGTTGCCGCGGGAATTCTCAAGGGCAAGCGAGTGAATGCAGAGACGCGCATGATCGTGTTCCCTGCTTCGTGGCGCATCTACTCGAACGCACTGCGCCTGGGTTACCTGAATGACCTGATCGCGGCCGGCGCGGTGGTTTGCAATCCCGGTTGCGGGCCCTGCCTGGGCATTCATCAGGGGGCGCTGGGCGACAACGAGACCGCACTCGCCACCACCAATCGCAATTTCAAGGGTCGTATGGGCAACCCGGGTGCAGAGGTGTTCCTGTGCTCGACCGCTGTGGCGGCGGCGAGCGCGTTGACCGGTGTGATCTCCGACCCGAGAGAGGAGAACTGATATGAACAAAGGCAAGGTTGCGCTGAAGCT
>JBDHMR010000395.1:0-2713 GCA_039656035.1 Gemmatimonadota bacterium | reverse complement strand
AACCAGCACGACCAGGCCCGCGAGCGGCGCGCCAATCCACTTAACCAGACCCCGCTTCGCACGCCAAGCGCGGCGAGCCAACCAGCCGAAGGACGCCACGAAGACGAGGACAAGAGAAACCCCAACGTAATCAAACATTGCCTGCAGCAGCGTGGACGGCGGGGGCAGGATAATTCATGGTTCTTGATTTTGTGTTGTTTATTACTGCCCTCGCTGCTCCCGCTGCCCTCGCCGCCCTCGCTTTCAACGCCCCCGCCGAAGTCATTCTTTCTTGACGTCGCGCCCGACGATGATGGAAACGTTGTCGCTGCCGCCATCATCAAGAGCGTCCTGTAGCAGATCCTCACATGCTTGTTTGGCCGAGGTCATGCTGCCGAGGCGTTCGGCGATGCGCTCGTCCGAGACGTGCTTGGTGAGGCCGTCGCTGCATAGCATCCAGACGGCGTTCCATTCCTGGTTCATCTGTGTCACCACCGGTGCGGTCTGGCCCCCGCCGCTCGCGCTAGACAGTACGTTGGCCCAACGGGTCTTGAAGGCGGTCGATTGTCGCAGCACGCCTTGGTCCACCAGTTCCTGCGCCATGGTCTGGTCGCGCGACAGGCGCTGCAACTTGCCATTGGCGTACTGATAGAACCGGGAGTCCCCGACCTGGAGCAGGTATGCGCGGGGCCACACCGCCAGCCACAGAGTCAACGTCGTTGCCATACCGCGCTGATCCGGATCGCCTTCCGCTTCGGCAACCACCCGGGCGTGCCCCTTCCAGGCGGCTTCCTGCAGCTCGTCGAGGAACGCCTGGTCGTCATTCACGTCGAGCGTGTGGTAGGCCTTCATGCTGAGCGCGACGTATTCGGTCACGGCATGCAGGGCCAGGCGCGCCGCGGCCTCTCCCTTGGTGCCGCCTCCCACGCCGTCCGCCACCATTGCCAGGAACGCCATGCGCTCTCCCACCGGGGCGAAGGCACCGTCATCGGTCAAGCTGGTTTGGAAAACGCGAACCCGCTTTTCCAGTTGACCGACGAGAAAGTGGTCTTGATTGACCTTGCGCACCTTCCCTGTGTGCGTCAACCCGAATACATCAATCTCGTCGTCGCTAGGCTTGCGCTGAGCGACGGAGGCGTCGCTTGTCTTGGTCGTCTGCATTGGAAGATCTCCCAGGCAGGGTCTATCGGCCAATATACGGTCCCAACACCGATCCGCCAGCCGACCTGACCCCGCAGTCTACCGTCCCCGCTTCCCTCGCTGCCCCCGCTGCCCCCGCTTCCGTCTGCCCCCGCCTAGTACTCCAGATCCATCACCCAGATGTCGCTCTGGTACTCGGCTACGGCCAGGTAGATCCTGTCGTCCGGCCCCACTTCGAAGGAAAACACGTTGGCCCACAGCGATTCATCGTCGTTGACGATGACCAGCTCCGGTGCGCCGCCGGTGGTGGGCATGGCCCAGACGCCCTGGGTCCCGTCGGGGGCCACGCCATAGGAGTAGATGGTGGATCCATCGGCCGAGAACTGCGCCCGACCCAGCCAAGGTTGTCCGGCAGGGGCGTCCGGCCGGTAGTTCCAGAGCAGCTCGCCGTCACGGCGAAACAGCGACACTCCGTTGGTGCCATCGGAGCTAGAGCAGAGAATCATCTGGCTATCGGGTGACCACTCGTGCCACCACTCGCACGGGATCGGGGCGCCCACCGGTACCGGCTCGCTCCAGGGTGCTCCAACGGCATCCCGGGACGATATCCACACACCCAGCTGAAGATTCTTCCCGATCAGCACCTCCAGGCCGGTGGGCGACCACACCATATCGGTCCAAGTTCCCCACTCGGTACCGTCGAAGGTCCTCACGACGTCGCTCGATCCATCCGCCGACAGGGTGCCGCCAGCGTCCACGCCGTCGATGATTGCCGCCACCGACAATTCGGTCCCGTCAGGCGACCATTTGACCAGGAAGTTGTCGCTCGGGTCCGACGTGAGTTGCGTGCGCCCGCTGCCATCCCGGCGCATCTTGAACACATCCTGGTTGCCGTTGAGGTGGCTGTCGAAGGCGATCCATTCACCGTCCGGTGAGATCTCTATCCGTTCGATCAGCTCGGTCCCGTTCGTCAACCGCTCCCCATCGGAAAGATTGACCGCCCCGTCCGCCGACAATCGATACTCGAAGATGTTTCTGGTGTAGCTGAACTTGGCGTAGGCCAGCCGGCCACCGTCGTCGGAGATCGAGATGGAGTGCGGGTCACTGGCACCGGGAACCCGCCGCGAATTCCCCACGGCGCCGTTGTTGCCGACCTCCACTAGATACACCGCACGTGACGCCTCGCGGTCGGATACGAACAGGAGGTGATGGCCGTCGGCCAGCCACACCGGACTGACATTCATATTGAACCCGTCGGCCCCGGCCACCACGATCGGATCTCCGCCGTCGGCATCCACGACCCAGATGCTACTGGCATAGATGTCGCCCAGGACGTCGTTGGACGTCCACTGGCCCGCCCCCATAACGTAGGCGATCCGTCGCCCATCAGGAGACCAAACCATCTGCCTGGGACCACCCCGACCTTGGTGTACCAGGCGGAGTCGCTCACTTCCCTGCGTGCTGACGAAGATGCTGTCACCTCTCCCGTAGGCCACGCTGGCACCGTCGCGGGACCAGGCGATCTTCTCCCGCTCGGCCGTCAGGTCCAACGTCCGAATGGCCCCTCCCAGCATCGCCGTCGCGGCCCATCCCG
>JBDHMR010000394.1:0-2714 GCA_039656035.1 Gemmatimonadota bacterium | reverse complement strand
GCACTCCAGGGGCAAAAAAGAGAAAGGGCGAGAGTCTGGTAATTCCGCTATCCCGAGTGCTGTAGACTTCGGTGCACGTCTCGCCCAACTGTGGCGATCTTTTCAGGGAGGAGGTCGATGTGTCCGGCCGACGTGCGGAAGTTGACGACGCAGGCACGGAGGAAATACACCTCGTCGATGACGGCGTTGGACAAGTAGGCGGTGCCGGTTTCCTGCAGTCGGTCGAGGATCGCGGCATTCAGGGTATCCAGGTATTCCCTGGTTCCGGGATCGGTGGCGTCGACGTCGGTTGGCACATAGCGGAACGTGGCGATGCTCAGGTCCTGGGTAGCGCTCTCGAACTCGGCATGCTCGGTAACCAGGTCGAACAACCGTCGTGCCATTGCCATGTCGTCCCGGATCATGTTGATGAATCCATCACGGCCGACTTGCCGGAATGCCAGCCACACCTTGAGCGCCCGGAACCCTCTCGAGTTCTCCGGACCGTACTCGTAGTACATGAGCGGTGCATCAGCTGCTTCATCGACGAACGGGTAGTACGGCGGGTGGTAGCTGAAGGTGTCGCGCAGGTGGGCCATGTCCTTCACCAGCAAACACCCCGCTTGCAGCGGCGTATAGAACCACTTGTGGGGGTCGATGGCGATCGAGTCGGCCTCGGCCATGCCGCGAAAATTCTCGGCGCACTCTGGGAGCGCGGCGGCCGGGGCTCCGTACGCTCCGTCGACGTGAAACCACAGGTCGTGCCGTCGGCACAGCGCGCCGATGTCCGCCAGCGGGTCTACCGCGCCCGTGCTCACTGTTCCGGCGGTGCCGACGACCAGCACGGGATGGAGCCCGTCGGTTCTATCCCGTTCGATGGCCTCCTCCAATGCCGAGGGCACCATACGCTGACGGTCGTCCGTGGGGATCCAGCGGATCGACTCCGTGCCCATGCCCGACAAGTCTGCGGCTTTCTGGACCCAGGTGTGAGTTTCTTTCGAGACGTAGACCGTCAACCCCGGTCCGGCGGCTGCCCCGGTGGTGCGAATGTCCCAAGGGGCCTTGGCTCGCCGCGCGGCCCAGAACGCCACCAGATTGGCCATGTTTCCCCCGCTCACCAGAATACCATGGGGCGAGGGATACCCCAGGAACTCGGCGATCCAGCGAACCGTCTGTCGTTCGATTTCCGTGGCTACCGGCGACAGGGGCCAACCGCCGAGATTGGGATTGACGCTCGAGGCCAACAGGTCTCCCAGGGCGCCGATAGGTGCAGCGGAAGAGGTGATGAACGCCAGGAAATCGGGGTGGCCGTTGAACGTCGAATGATCGAGGACCAGTTGGGTGGCTTCCTCGAGGAGCACGGCCGGATCCATCCCCTTGCCGGGTAGCGCCGAGTCGCCGAGGATGGCTCGGACCTCGGTGGGCGTCTCGCCCGGGGTTACCGGGCGGCTGGGGAGGCTGGCCAGGAAATCGGCCAGATCGTCGACCAACCGGTGGCCGAGAGCACGGAAGGTATCCGGCGGAAGGTCTAGTGGAGCTCCGCGGTCCTGCTGGTCCATGTGGTTGGTCCGTTCGTGAGTGAAGCGCCTAAGGTACCGTGGCCGGGCGCCAGGTCCAGATCGTAGCTGACCTCGAACTGGCCATGCCGGGATGACGGGCGTATGGTTGATCGCCCCGCCGGATCTGTCGCGGGTCAGTGGCATTTTCTTTTTGGAGGATTCATGGACTCGACCATCGCGGTAGGTCAGACGGCCAGTCGGACGCTCACCGTCACGGCCGATCACGTGGCCAAGTTCGCCGAAATATCAGGCGACTACAATCCGCTCCATTTCGACGAAGCCTTTGCGGCCGGGACGAAGTTCGGCCGGTTGGTGGCCCAGGGTGGCCTGACGACCGGGCTGCTTCATGCGCTAGTGGCGATGGACCTCCCCGGTCCCGGAACGGTGTTCTTGAGCCAGGAGTGGAAGTTCACCGCCCCCGTATTCATCGGAGACACCATCACCGCCCGGGCCGAGGTGCTGAGCGTGCACGAGTCCAAACCGGTCACCCAACTCGGGATGACCGTATCGCGGGCCGATGGTGAAACTGTTTTGGAAGGAAGCGCCTGGTGTTACACCATGCGTCCAGAGCCGGCCACGGGGACGGAGTGACCGTGGCCCGACTGTGGTTGCTGGTGGCGTGTCTGGTAGCTCCCGTTGCTGCCAGTGGGCAATCAGCCAACGAAATACCTATCCCGGCGCCGGCCCAAGTCACATGGGGTGAAGGCTCTTTCTCGGTGACGGCAACAACGTCGCTGGTGGTTCAAGTGGCCGACTCTATGGATGCCGGACGACTGGCCCGGCGGGCCGCAGAAATTTTTCGGGAGGCGGCCGCGATTGGTGTTGCCGTTTCGACCGAGGCGGAAGATACCGAGTCGATTCTGTTGGAGCTCACTGGGTCCGGCACCGCGGAATCCTATCAGTTGCGGGTAGCGGAAGCCGGTGTGGTCTTGACTGCTCCCGATGCTGCCGGGCTGTTCCATGGACTCGAAACCTTGAGGCAATTGATTACGCCGGGCGCGGATAGCTCGGTGACGATACCGGCGGTGATCATCGAGGACCAGCCTCGCTTCGGGTATCGTGGCATGCATCTCGACGTGGGCCGGCACGCATTTCCCGTGGCATTCATCAAGCGGTACATCGACTTCCTGGCGCGATACAAGTTCAACACCTTCCACTGGCATCTGACCGAAGATC
>JBDHMR010000393.1:0-2719 GCA_039656035.1 Gemmatimonadota bacterium | reverse complement strand
CTCGTCGCTCGACCACTAGCGACCAATGAGCCAATACAACACTGCTACAACCACCGCTACCACCACCCAGAATTCCGGTTTCCTCAGCGTGCGGCCGAGTACCGCCTTGCCGGCACTGGCGCCGAGGGCGCCGACGTCGAGGACGTCGGCGGCGGGGGCGGTGACAGTGGGGGCAGCGAGGGCGGCGGGAGCAGCGGGGGCAGGTTGGGACTGTGGCGTTGCCGGAGCTGCTTCCTGTTCGAGCTGGGCCTTCATCGCCGTGGAGAACTGTTGGAACATCTGGTCGCTCACCTCCTGGATCATTCCCCGCCCCATCTGTGCCAGGATGCCGGTGATGCTGACCTGGGAGGTGACGCTGACTTCGGTCTTACCGTCGAGCTGTTCGGTGAGGCGGCTCGTCATCGTCATGTCGGCCCCGCCCTTGCCCTTCACGTCCTGGCCCGAGGCCTTCAAATCGGCTGTCCACGACTCCCGATCGAGGTTGGTGAACTGGACCTTTCCCTTATAGCTGCTGGCGACGGGCCCCACCTTGACCTTCATGGTGCCGGTGTAGCTGTCTTCGCCTTCCTTGCCGGTGATGGCCGCTCCGGGAAGACAACCAGCCACCCGCTCGGGATCCACCAGAAATTCCCACACATCGGCGATCGGGGCGTTGAGGGTGAAGCTCTGCGAAATTTCGAAGGCCATGTGTCCTCAGTTGGTGAGCAGCGGGATCATGCGTTCCAGGGACGCCAGATTGTGAGCCGACTCGAAGTGGTCGAGGTAAGGCAGCGCCGCCGCCATGCCCCGGGCCAGTGGTTGATAGCGGTCGTCGCCCTTGAGTGGGTTGAGCCAGATCACCTTGCGGGCCCTCCTCTTGATGGCGCCCATGGCGCGCTCGAGCCTCTCCGGGTCGCCCCGGTCCAGTCCGTCGCTCAGGATGACTACCACGGTACGACTGTCGACCGTGCTGGTGGCATAGTCGGACAAGAAGTCCTGCAGGCATTCCCCGATCTTGGTCCCGCCCGACCAGTCGGGCACCCCGGCCGCCAATCGGTCGAGGGTAAGGTCGATCTTGCCGGACGACATCCATGGTGTCAAGCGGGTAAGCGACGTATTGAAGACGAACACCTCGGCCCGCCGGGCCACGCGGCCGAGCGACAGCACCAGGGACAGGAGAAAGCGGGCGTAGGGGTCCATCGACCCACTGGTATCGCACAACAGGACGATCCTGGGATGGTCTACGGCGCGGTCTCGCCGGGCGAGACGCAGTATCTCGCCGTCGGTGGCCAGGGCATGCCTGAGACTCCGCCGGAGATCGACTACGCCGTGCCGGCTGGGCACTAGGCGACGGCTCTTCTTGGTGGCCCAGCGCTTGACCAACCGGGCCAGCACTTTCTCCATGGCCGACAAGTCCTGCGGTGAACACTGGTCAAACGGCCGCTGCCTGAGGAGCGCCTCGACGCTATAGCCCGGGGTGTCTCCCTGGGGGACGTTCTCTTCTTCAGTTGGCGTGACGAACCGAGGTCCCGACTTACCCCGCGTGACCTGATAGGACTTGGCGGGCGCGCGTCTGGTCCTGCGCCGACCGGTGGGTGTGTCCGGTCGGCGGAGTTCGACCCACCAGGCAGTAAACATTTCATCGAACAGCGGCCACTCGGCGTGGGGAATCTTGAGAGCAATCCGGAGCGCTTGGAACAACTGTTGGCGCTGGGATATGTCGACCAGCGTAAGAGCCAATGTGGCATCAATCTCATCACCGATGGTGACGGCGAATCCGGCGTCTCGGAGCGCCCCGGCAAACCGGGCCACGTGGACGATGAGATCCCGGTCGTTCATTCTGTGACAGCCGCCTCAAGCACCAACGAGGTCACTGCAGCCTCATCCAGATCTCGCATATCGTGCTTGTCCTTGATGATGCAGCCCAAGGTCAACCGCACCGATTCAGGGTCAAGCCCGTCCCGGTGAAGGTTCACCAACGCCGTAGCCCAGTCGAGCGTCTCCGCCACGCCAGGTACCTTCGACATCTGGCGTGCCCGGAGCCGCTGCATGAAGCGCGCGATCTCCGTGCTCAATCGGTCACCGGCACCCGGAACCTTGGTGCGGATGATGCGAACTTCTTTCTCCAAACTCGGGTGTTCGATGTACAGGTAGAGACAGCGCCGTCTGAGCGCGTCACCGATCTCGCGCGTGCGGTTCGAAGTCAGCACCACGTAGGGGGTGTGCTTGGCTGTGATGGTGCCCAGCTCGGGAATAGTGACCTGGAACTCCGACAGAACCTCGAGTAGGAAGGCCTCGAAACCGTCGTCGGCCCGGTCGATCTCGTCGATCAACAGTACCGGTGGACCGTCCTCGCGGGTAATGGCCTGCAGTAGGGGACGGGCCAGCAGAAAATCCGGGCCGAACATTTCCTGCTCGAGTTCGCAGGCGGTCCTGCCGGTATCCTGACCCACCCTCAGATGCAGCAGCTGGCGTTGATAGTTCCACTCGTAGAGCGCGGTGTTGACGTCGAGGCCTTCGTAGCACTGGAGCCTGATGAGGTCGGTGTCCAGAATCTCGGCCATGACCTTGGCGATTTCGGTCTTCCCTACCCCGGCGTCTCCCTCGACCAACAATGGCTTCTGCATCGACCGAGCAAGATATACCGCCGTGGCGATCGGTGGCTCGGCGATGTACCCGGACCGTTCCAGGGCCTCCTGTATCTCCCGAATTTTATTCTCCACGTGGCGCATCCGTATCG
>JBDHMR010000392.1:0-2719 GCA_039656035.1 Gemmatimonadota bacterium | reverse complement strand
TGACGGCCGCATTAACAAAGCTCGGGCGCCATGAAGAGGCTACTATTGCCCTCAATGAGCTTTTGGCGCACACGCCCGGAAAGTCGTTGAGTCGGGTGCGCGAGAGGCCATGGATCGGGCGCCCGGAAACGCTGGAACGCTTTCTCGACGCCCTGCGCGAGGCGGGTTTGCCGGAGTGATGGCCTATACCGATGGGTGGCACCGGCCGGATCGAGCCCTAATTTGAGAGGCTGGCCGAATGTCCGAATTGTGAAGGGTTCTCGGACGCCTGCCGTGGCTGGGTCTGTGCAGCGGACTCGGTCGGCAGGCGTCGGAGAAGCCTCAGGGGAGGAAACCGCGGGCGGTATTAGGCTCGGTGGTGCGGTCGGTTCGGTCTATGGGGATTTGACGGCGGCAGGGTAGTTTTCGGGCGTTGCGAGGTCTGCTGGATGGCGAGGATCTGGCCAGTGGCGCCACCGGCAGGGTGGATTTCCGACGATATTTCGGTGGCGTTGGCGGGTCTGTCTTGGTGAACCGGGGGGCTCGGGGTGTGCTTGAGCCGAGCGCGACCGTGGCCGGGGTTGGGAGCCGGCACGCTTCGGACGCCTGGTCGGGGTGATTGTCACGCTCTGTCGGCCTTTCTCGGTGGCGGGGCACGCGGTGCATGACCTCGTGGGTTCTGTCCGCGCTCGAAGGTCTCGATGATTATCATGGCTCCGCCGCAGCCCGGACAGGGCTGGGCGAGGGCCGGTGGTTCCGTGTCATCGGCGGTCTGGGTGTCATCGGCCTCGGGGGCCGGCATGCCGAGCAGTTCGCGGGCACGGGCGATGTTGCGGGTGCGCCCGCCATTGGCAAAGAGCCCGTAATGGCGAATACGGTGGAATCCCGATGGGAGCACGTGGATGAGGAAGCGTCGGATGAACTCCGGTATCGGCAGGGCCATGGTCTTGTATCGCTCGCGACCCTGGGCGCGGTAGTCCTTCCACTTGAAGGTAACCTTCTTGTCGTCGAGGGAGATGAGGCGGCTGTTGGAGATGGCGACGCGGTGGGTATATCGGGATAGATAGGCGAGCACCGCCTCGGGCCCGGCGAAGGGACGTTTGGCGTAGACCACCCATTCGATCTTGCGCAGCGGTGACAGATGGCGCGCGAATGCCTGGTTGCTTGCGAGGTGGCGGAGCGTGCCGAAGAAGCGCAGGCGACCGGCGTCGTGGGCCGCCACCAGCTTTTCCAGGAACAGCCGGCGGAACAAGCGTGATAAGACACGCACCGGCAGGAAGAAACCCGGCCGGCAGGACACCCAATGGCTGCCGTCGAGCGAGATGCCGCCGCCCGGAACGACACAGTGGACGTGCGGGTGATGGGTAAGCGCCGACCCCCAGGTGTGGAGCACGGCGGTCAGGCCGAGCCGCGCGCCAAGATGCTTGGGGTCGGCGGCGATGGCGATCAGGGTCTCGGCGGCGGCCTTGAGCAGGATACCATAGACTGCGGCCTTGTTCTGATAGGCGATATCGGCGATCGGCGCCGGCAGGGTGAAGACGACATGATAGTATGGCACCGGCAACAGCTCGGCCTGGCGGGCGGCGAGCCAGTTCTTGGCGGCGGCGCCCTGGCACTTGGGGCAGTGCCGGTTGCGGCAGGAGTTGTAGGCGATCACCGTGTGGGCGCAGTCCTGGCAGGCCGCGACATGACCGCCGAGGGCTGCGGTGCGGCAACGCTCGATGGCCGACATGGCTTTGAGCTGGCCGAGGCTCAGATGCCCTGCCCGGGCCCGGCGCCAGGCAGGACCGTGGGTGCGGAAGATATCCGCGACCTCCAGTCGTTCCCGCGGCATGACGCCGCCGGGTCAAGTGGGCGGCAAGGGTCCCGGACTGAGATGCTCCAGCGGGCTTTTGACGGCGCGCAGGGTGGTGCTGGCGACCTGGCTGTAGCGCGCGGTGGTATCGAGTTTGCTATGGCCCAAGAGCACCTGGATCACGCGGATATCGACCTTCTGCTCCAACAGGTGCGTGGCGAAGCAGTGCCTGAGCGTGTGCAGCGAGACGCGCTTGTCGATGCCGGCTGTCTCCTTGGCGCCATCAAAGGCACGTCTCAGCTGGCGCGTGGTCAGCGGGTTGACCGGGTTCTGGCCCGGGAACAGCCAGCCCCCCGGCAGCATCACGCCGCGCTCGCGCGCCGCCAGCCACCAGGCCCGCAGCAAGTCCAGGAGAGGCTCGGACAGCATGGCGTAACGGTCCTTGCGCCCTTTGCCCTGTTCGACCCGGATCACCATGCGCGAACTATCGATGTCGGCAAGCTTGAGCGAGACCACCTCTGAGGCCCGCAGGCCCGCCCCATAGGCCACGCTGAGCGCTGCCCGGTATTTGAGCCCCGGTGCCGCATCGAGAACACGCGCGACCTCCTCGGGGCTCAACACGACCGGCAGCTTGCGCGGCTCGCGGACGGTGGTCATGCCCTTGTTCGCATCGTCCCGCCCCAGCGTCACGCCGAAGAAGAAGCGCAAGGCCGACACCGCCGCGTTCATGCTCGTGGCCGAGGCCCCGCTCGATCTCATGTGCAGTTGATAGCGCCGCAGATCCTCCGCGCCCGCCCGGTCCGGAGAACGGCCGAAATAGGCCGTGAAATCCCTGACCGTCCGGATGTATCCTTGCTGCGTGCTCGCCGTAAAACCGCGGACCGTCATGTCCTCGGTCATGCGTCGGCGCAACGGGCCGCCAGCGGGGCTGATGGGTCTGTCAGT
>JBDHMR010000391.1:0-2725 GCA_039656035.1 Gemmatimonadota bacterium | reverse complement strand
ACAGAGGACGCCATCCGCCGTGAGTCGATTCCCTAAAACATTATACGACAACGTGTTAACGTGTGGCACGACCCTCGCAATCTAACCAGACTGATTCGCTGCGCCCGCGAGGGCCCACTCGTCACCGAGCCACATCCGGAGGCTCACGATGATCGCCATCCCCCTAGTACCGCTGTTACTGATCACCGCCGGGACCCTCTCTACTGATCCCCCAACTACCCAGGGCCAGGATCGGGCTGTCCAGGTCAGTCTGGACGAGGGCGGGGACTACTACCCCGGGCACGATGCCCAAGTCGACGTCCGGACCAAGTACGACGGATTCCTCCTGGTCCTCCACCTGGATCCCCAAGGCAGGCTGCGTGTGCTGTTCCCTCTCGAGCCGTTTGACGAGGCCTTCGTCGACGGGGGCGGTCGCTACGAACTGGTCAACCGAGGTGGGCGCGGGTCCTTCTACGTAGAGGACGCATCAGGCATGGGCGCCGTGTTTGCGGCTCACTCGGATTTCCCCTTCCACGTCAACCAGTTCGCCGAGGACCACCGGTGGGACTACGACGCCCTGCGAGTTTCTCCGGAAGTCGACGTGGAGACGGCGCTCGTAGATCTGGTTGCCAAGATGTCCTACGATGGGTGGTTCGAGTACGACATCGTCGAGTATGAGGTTTATGGCGATGGGTACTACGCCGGTGACGGCCCCACGTACAACATCTACCCCGAACCGTATTCCATCTGCTGCCAGACGACCGCGTCGATCTTCATCGGCGTAGGCAACTACTACCCGTACGGCGGCTATCCATGGTACTTCACTTCTTACGGGTATTACCCATCCTATCACCACTATCGGCCGCACTATGTGCGCCGGCCGAGCTACGGATACCCGAATTATCGAGGGAGGTACCCTGGGTATCCCCGCGGGCGGGACTATCAATTCAAGCCGCCGTATCGTTATGACCGAAACCGGTCGACGGATCCGTACCGGCCTCGCGTCGGGGTCGACGCCAGTCGCCACGCGTTCGGGGGCGGTTCCATCGACTATCGCGGCCGGAGATTGGCGGATGCCACCCCCGCCGTCAGCCCTCGTCGGCGGACAGCCAATCCGGTAGCAACCGCAGCGGGCTCACGCCGCACGACTTCCTCGCCGTTGGTGACCGGTCGTCCAAGGACGGCCGGGCCCACACCCAGTGGAAGAGTGATTCCTCCACAGCGGCGGACTGCCGGGCAAACCCAGTCGCGACCAAGCGGACGCGTGGGTACGCCCGCGAAACGCACCGGCACGCCTACTTCACGGACCGCCTCCGAGCCACGCTTGAAGAGCAGCCCGTCACTGCCTCGCTCGAAGAGCCCGTCGCTTGGTCGGCCGGTCTTGAAACGGGACCAACCCCCGGCCCCCCGGAGGACCCAGAGCCGTCCCCGCGCCGGCAAGTCCGGACGGACGGCCCGCAGCGGGCGGAATCCATCGACCAGGGCGGCGTCGCGTCCCAGCTCACCGCGCTCCAGCAGCCGGGCGAGCAGACCATCCGCCCGGTCTCGTCCTCAGGCAAGATCGGGGAGCGCCAGCCGGTCCCGCGCTAGAGCGCCCGCCCGGTCGCCGGCCCGATCGGGAGGGTCGCGCAGGAAACCGTAGCCTCTTGGAGGCCGGTGGTATTACCGGGAGTGTGGATCAGCGCTGGCGGTCTCGAAAGAGGCCGTCAGCGTTTGTCTTGGGGGCGGTAGATGATGACGTTGGCTTTTTCCAGGGTTATCAACCCACCGTCAATCATCTCGTCGATGGTGGGGATGACCGATTCGATTTTCTCATCGGTGTCCACGCACTCCACCACGATTGGCAGGTCGACGGATAGACGCAGTACCCGGTCGCTGTGGATGGTGGCACTGGCGCCGAATCCCATCATGCCGCGAAACACGGTGGCTCCCGCAAAGCCCTTCGCGCGCAGCGTCTCGACGATGGCCTGGTACAGCGGCTTGCCGCCGTGCTTGTCGGCCTCGCCGATGTGGATTCGCATGAGTACCCGTTGGCCGACGAGTCCGTGCATGGTGTCTCCCTCTCACCCCTGCCGGGCGTGAATGAGTATCTGCTGCGCCACGGCGAGACCGGCGAGGGTCGCTGCCAGTGAAACGGTCACGCTGCTCATGATGTAGACTCCCGCCCGCGACCACTGGCCTTCCTGCAACAGCGCTATGGCTTCGTAGGAAAAAGTCGAGAAGGTGGTGAACCCGCCGCAAAACCCGATGGTCAGGAATACCCTCGTCTCGGTACTCATGCCGGCGAAATCCATGGTATAGCGAAGGATGAATCCCAATAGAAACGACCCGGCGATGTTGACCACCAGCGTCCCCACCGGGAAGGTCGAATCGACCGCCCGCTGCGCCCACCCCGCCAACAGGTATCTCGCCATTCCGCCCAAGGCGCTTCCCGCGCCAACGTACCAGATCATGCGACCTCGACATGGCTTTGACTCGCAGGAGAATATAGGGTGGGGGCCAGCGTGGGTAGAGGTGACCTCCATGCTCCATTCCCTGTACATTCCGGGCGATGCTGAACATCGCCGTTGTCCAGTTCCGGCCCGCCAAGGGAGCCTATCGGGAAAACCTCGCACGTCTGGGGGAGATCTTCCGCGAGGCGGCCGCGTTGGATCCGATCCCCGATCTGCTGATTCTCCCTGAATCGGCACTGACCGGATATTTCCTCGAGGGCGGTGTAACCGAGTTGGCATTGCCGGCCGACGAA
>JBDHMR010000390.1:0-4933 GCA_039656035.1 Gemmatimonadota bacterium | reverse complement strand
CCACAATAGGGGGAGCGTCGACTTGAGAAAGGCGGCCCAGTCGTTGATTGCCGAGGGACCGACATAGGCGAGCAGGTTGCCGGACATGTGGACCACCACGTAGCCAACCCAAACCACACCCGACACCGCCATGACGATCTTCTTGCCGATCGTCGATCCATAAAAGCGTCCTACCCCGGTCATCGGATCGCTCCGGTCAGACGGAGGCCATCGTTTCCCGGACCGCGTCGGCCGAATGGTGCAGGGCGGTTCGTTCCTCCTCGCTCAACTCCACTTCGAGGATGGCTTCGAGCCCGTTCCGGCCCAGCTTGCACGGCACGCCGCAGTACACGTCCCGCAAACCGTACTCGCCGGTGAGCCAGGCAGCGCACGGAAGCACCCGCTTCTTGTCCTTCACGATGGCTTCGACCATCTGCACCGCGGCGGCGCTGGGAGCGTAGTACGCCGAGCCGGTCTTGAGATGCTTGACGATTTCCGCGCCACCCTGCCTGGTGCGCGACACGATGGCCTCGAGACGATCGCCATCGAGCAGTTGGGTCACCGGGATACCCGACACCGTGGTGTACGACACCAGCGGTACCATGGTATCGCCGTGCCCGCCGAGCACCATGGCCTGGATGTCCTCCACGGACACATCGAGTGCCTCGGCCAGGAACGTCCGGTAGCGGGCGGTGTCGAGCACGCCCGCCATGCCGATTACCCGCTCCCGGGGGAACCCGGTGACCTCCTTGGCCACCGCGCACATGATGTCGAGTGGATTGGACACGATGATGACTATGGCGTTGGGGGCCGCGGTCTTGATCTCCTTCGAGACGGACCTGACGATGCCGGCGTTGGTCTTGACCAGATCGTCCCTGCTCATACCCGGCTTGCGCGCGATGCCCGCCGTCACGACGAACAGTTCGGCGTCGGCCGCCTCGGCATATCCCTGGCTGCCGATGACCCGAGTGTCGAACCCCTCGATGGGACCAGATTCCCATTGGTCGAGCGCCTTGCCTTGCGGCACACCCTCGACGATATCGATTAGCACGACAGTGCGGGCGAGATCTTTTTCGGCGATGCGCTGCGCCGTGGTGGCTCCAACGTGCCCGGCGCCGACTACTGCAATCTTGTTGAACATAGAATGTCGTCTCGAGAAAAACGGTCTGCGGAAATTCGCGGCGGATCGGTGGATCCATCGCGACTGTTGCTAAGTGAATCGAAATGTAGTGGGATCAGGAGGGGTCGGCAAACAGCTATCAACCTGTTTTCGGTCCTTTACTCCCGCGCGTTTGGCGGATGGCCTCGTACAGCACGATGCCCACGGCGGTGGCCAGATTCAGGCTGCGCACCGGACCGTCCATGGGGATCGTGAAGGACTGTTCAGGATGCTTCTCGAGTATGCGTTCCGGCATCCCGTCCGTCTCGTTGCCGAACACCAGACACGAATTGGACGCGAACGGTGCGTCCCAATACGGGCGCTCCGCGTTGGACGAAAAGTACAGGCACCGGTCGCGGCTCATGGCGTCACGAAAATCCCGCCACAGCGGATGGACCCACAAATCGACATGGGGCCAGAAGTCGAGCCCGGCACGCACGACATCCTTGTCGTCCATCGAGAACCCGGTGGGCTCGATGACGTGAAGCGAGGAGTCGGTGGCAGCGGCCAGCCGGGCGATGTTCCCGGTGTTCGGCGGAATCTGCGGTTCGATCAGGGCGATGTGTAACGTCACGACGTGCTCTCCGGCGGCTCACCCGCCCCGAGTGTGCATCTCCCGCCGCGGATCGGCGCGGAGACTCTCGACCGGATACAGCGTGTCCCGGTCGGGGAGAGCCAAACGCTCCTCGGCTCCCCGGTCCGTGCGGCGCCCCCAAACGCGGGCGATTTGCTGCTCGAGGTCCGCATCCGAAGCGCCTGCACGTAGCAACTCACGAAGGTCCACCCCAGTGGCACCGTAAAGACAGGTATACCACGTCCCATCTGCGGTCAGACGACTCCGGTCGCACGTGGCGCAAAACGGCTGAGTCGTGGAGGCAATGATGCCAAACGTCGTCCCGTCCGCCAGTTGATACCGCTGTGCCGGCGCTGTGGGATCGCTCTCGGCCGGCAGCACCGTGCCATAGCGCTCCTCTAAACGCCCGAGCAACTCGGCTCGCGGCACTACCTGCTCGAAGGTCCACTGGGTAGCACCCCCAACGTCCATGTACTCGATGAACCGTATCTCCACCTGATACTCTCTGCCAAATTCTATCAAGTCGTACAGTTCGTCGTCATTGAAACCGCGGATCATCACGGCGTTGACCTTGGTACCCCGGAACCCTGCCCGCCGGGCCTCGTCAAGGCCCTCGACAATGGAATTCCATTGGTCGCTCTTGGCGAAGGCCACCAACCGCTCGGGCCGGATGGTGTCGAGGCTGACGGTCAGCCGATCGAGCCCGGCGGACCGCAGCGCCTCGGCGTGCCGGGCGAGCAGCAGCGCGTTGGTGGTCATCGCCAAATCATCGAGGCCTTCGATCGCGCGCAAACGCCCAACCAGTTCGGCCACATCATGTCGCAGGAGCGGTTCCCCTCCCGTCAGGCGAACCCTGGTTACTCCCTGTGACACGAATACTCGCGCCAGTCTTCGAAGGTGAGGATCGACGAACGGGGCAGCCACACGTATTCGTCTTCAGGCATGCAGTAGCGGCAGCGCATGTTGCAGCGGTCGGTGACCGAAATGCGCAGCCGCCTCAGAGGCCGGCCCATCTTGTCTCGAGGGCCGGTCATGAGCCCCTTTCAGCCGGATCGGCGACGGCGGTGGGATCGACCCAGGCTTCGGTGCCGTCGGCGTACCGCTCGTGCTTCCATATAGGAACGCGGCGCTTCACTTCCTCCAGTACGAAGCGGCAGGCCGCGAACGCCTCCTCGCGGTGGTCGCCCGCTACCACGACCACGACCGCGGCGTCCCCGAGGGCCACCGTCCCCACGCGGTGCTCCAGCGCCACCGACACCGGCCAGCGGGCCTCGGCCTCATCCACGATCGTCCGGCACTGAGCCTCGGCCATCGGCCTATACGCCGTGTAGCGGAGTTCTGTGACCTCGCGGCCGTCCTGATGGTTGCGAACCGTGCCCACGAACGAGGCCTGAGCCCCCCGCCCCAATCCGGCAACCCTGGCGGCAAGCCGGGCCGGGTCGACCCGCGCCTCAGTCAGAAACGTCACTCAGCCGCCTGCCAGCGGTGGGAGCAACGCCAGTTCATCTCCGTCTAGAACCTCGTCTTCCAAGCCGACCTGCGAGTGGTTCCTGGCGCAAAGGGGCCGGGAGGGAAGTACGTCGGCCGCCGGATATTTCAGCCTAAGTTCCGCCAGGGCATCCGCAACCGTGGCGGAGGCGGACAGCGCCAAGTCACAGGCTTCCACGCCCACCACCTCAGCGTAGCGGGCAAACAGCAGCATACGTACGTGTACCGGGCGGCTTTGCTCGATCATCATGTGTGGCAATGTATCACCTTCACCGTGTCGGGGGGCCCCGCGCCACGGCGAGGCCGTACTACGACAAAAGGGCCGCTCGGAAGCGGCCCTTGCTGCAATGGGGAGTGACCCGGTTGGTCAGAGGGTGCCGAACGAGGGTGGGTCTTGTGCCGGTGGCGTGGCCGGCTGCGCTTCGGGGTCGGCCTCGGCAACCACAGTGCGTAACTCCTTACTGGGCTTGAAGACCGGCACCGGGCGCGCGGCAACCTCGACCGGCTCACCGGTCCTCGGGTTGCGCGCCATCCGCGTCTTCCGGCGACGGATCTTGAAGGTACCGAATCCCCTGATCTCGATGTTCTTCTGGTCCCGGAGAGCATCCTTGACGGCATCAAGGAACGCGTCGACCACCCGGGCACAGTCCTTCTTCGAGATCATGGGCCCGGCGGTACGGGCAATTGAAGCGGTGACGTTTTCGACGAGATCGGCCTTGGTCATGCATCCCCCATCAGGGTCACAGACGGACGGTCGCCCGAGTGGGCGTCATGGGGCTGACGATACGAGCTTAGTGCTTGTGTGTCAAGACTTTGGGTCAACTGGCGCCGGAGCGGTTCCGGAGGAGATCCATGAATTCGCCAAAGTGGGGATAGGCGTCGTGAGGTCCCGGGGCCGCCTCCGGGTGGTATTGCACGGCGAAAACGGGCAGCTGGGTATGCCGCAAACCCTCTACTGTTCCGTCGTTCAGGTTGAGATGGGTTAACTCCAAGTCCTGTGTGCCGTTAATGGTCCTGCCACTGCCCTGCACCGCGAAGCCGTGATTTTGCGTGGTGATCAATACGCGCCCGGAGTCCAGATCCCGAACCGGGTGGTTCCCCCCACGGTGCCCGTAAGGCAGCTTCGCCGTCTGGCCGCCGAAGGCGATGGCCACCAATTGGTGCCCCAAACATATCCCGAAGACGGGTATTCCCTTGCCAGCCAGCTCCTGGATGACCGGAATGACGTAGGCCACCGCCGCCGGATCTCCAGGCCCATTGGAAAGAAATATTCCGTCGGGCGAGAGGGCCAGCACGTCGGCCGCGGATGTCCCTGCCGGAACCACAGTCACCCGGCTGCCGGCTTCGACCAGCTGGCGGACGATGCTCCGTTTCATGCCGAAATCGAAGGCCACGACGTGAGGACCTTGCTCGCCCGCGGTCCATATCTCGGTTATCGACGCCTCGCTCGCGAGGTCACGCCCCTCCATTCCGGGAGATGCTGCCAGTTGCTCCTGCATGTCAGCCGTCGGCTCATCCCCGGCGACCATGACGCCTCGCATGGCGCCGCGGGAGCGGATGTGCCTGGTGAGCCGGCGAGTGTCGATCCCTTCCAGTATGGGGACACCGTGCCTGCCGAGCCAGGTATCGAGCGCGTCCGTGGCGCGCCAATTTGAGTGCCGCCGGACCAGTCCCCGGGTGACCACGCCGCACACCTGCGGCCGGCTGGACTCGGAATCGTCCTCGTTGACACC
>JBDHMR010000389.1:0-2733 GCA_039656035.1 Gemmatimonadota bacterium | reverse complement strand
CCATGACTGCAACCTCCCCTAAAGGGAATGTCACCCCACTGACCTAGCAATCCGCATACCATCTCCACCAATAGACGCTGGAACACCTTGCTACGTAATGACTTAAAGCCTACAGTACGGCGCTGGCCAAGCGGCTCCTCACCATGGCCACATGGTTAGAATCAGGCGGTTGGCTCACGATATATCCCTCGTTGAGATACTGGTGTGATGGTGATCACAGGGATGCTGGTCACGGGAGTGAGGGTTGGTGGTCAGGCAAACAGGCGGTCGCTGGACGAATCATCCTCGGACATGTCAGACCGCCTGTACGCTGGTGAACGTTTGGCCTAGACCAGCCGTACACTATTCAACCACCTGGAGGTAACAATGCAGCAGAGGCTACCGTTCGTTCTCCTCGTTCTCGCCGCGGCTTTTCCGTCGCTATCGGAGGCGCAGGAGTCGCCCTATGCCGGGCTCGAGCAGCGGCCCATCAAGGCGCTTTCGCAGAAAGAAATCGCCGGATTCACCGAAGGGGCGGGCATGTCGTTGGCGCTCCCGGCGGAGCTCAATGGATATCCCGGACCGCGCCATGTGCTCGACGAGGCCGAGGCCCTGGGGTTGAGCGAGGATCAGCGTGAAGCGATCTCCACCATCTTCGATACCATGCAGAGCCAGGCTATCGCCGTTGGGCTGCAGTACATCAGTGCCTAGCAACGACTCGACTCGTTGTTTGCCGCCAAGGGGATTACCGCCGAGAGTTTACAGGAAAGTGTGGCGGCGGCTGAAAGCCTGAAGGCTCGCTTGCGGGTCATCCATCTGTCGGCGCATCTGGAGACGACCGCATTAATGGATAGGGAGCAGATTTCCCAATACCAGCGTTTGCGAGGCTATGAGGGCGCTACCCACGACCACGGAGAGCACCACTGAGTTAGCTGGGAAACGTCCTGCCTTGCGCGAGTCTCGTCCGATTGTTAATGTATTGACCATAGATGTAGTGTTGGTTAATGCATTGAGAGGTGACTGTGGTCATTCAATCAGAAGCGCTCGAACCCGCCCGTAGTCCCCAGGATTTCCTGCCCCTCACACCGCTGTCGTTCCTGGTACTCATGGTCCTGGCCGACCGTGACAGTCACGGCTACGGGATGATCAAGGAAGTTGAGCGGCGCACCGACGGGGGGACTCGCCCCGGGACTGGCACCCTGTACACCGCGCTCCAACGATTGATGGACGATGGCCTCATCCGGGAGTCTGAGCGGCGGCCCGACATCGGCGATGATAGTCGAAGGCGGTACTACAGTTTGACCGTGCTGGGCCGAAAAGTGGCGCAGCTCGAAGCTGAGCGCATGGCTCACCTCGTGGGGCTTGCCATCGACAGCGATCTGTTGCCGCAAACGGCTGGCTCGAGCCCCAGAAAATCATGAACCGCACCGGGCCTTCAGGTCACAGACCCGTGGCACTGGCGTTGGGAGCAGAGACCCCGTCACCATCATTTCCGTGGTAGGGATTCTGGTGGGAATCGCTCTTGTGGCGACCTATCTTCCGGCCCGTCGGGCTACCAGACTGGATCCGGTGGAAGCCCTGCGGCAGGAGTGACTGGAATCATGAATGCCACGAATAATGATTGCCAGGAATAATGAACTTTTTCGATATTCAATGTTCATTATTCCTGGCATTCATTATTCCGTACCTCCCTCACCTGGCGCGATGCCGCGCTGGCATCCTGCGGCGAGAAAGACTTCGCTGTTGCCCGGTCAGGAACCGGGGCGGCGATCGCTTGCCCATGCCAGGTGAAGGGCGGGTCTATCTATGGACAATGGACCACCTCCTCTCTACGGGTAGGAATCGGGCGAAACTAGTGACCGGGCGTCGCTTGGCGGCGCCCGGCCTGATTCCAACATGGGAAAGTTCGTCGCCGAAGGCAAGCGGGGGGGGCAATGAATGCCACGAATGCCACGAACATTGAATAATGAATATTGAAATTCCCTTCACTATTCATTATTCAATGTTCGTGGCATTCGTGGCATTCTCCCCCCCCTCCAGTATCAGGCCGTGTCGCCGCCACCACCCTCCGTGGGGCGATCGGTCGGTCTGTCGCCCTCGTCGAAGCGGTGCCACTCTCTAGTCGGCGGACGGCCACAGCCGACCCAGGTGACTACCAGGACACCGACACGCTCACCGTTGACCACCAGGAGCTTGTGGATCACGCCCTCGGAGATCCTGCGCACGGGACGGACGTCGGTGCAGGTGGCGTCGTAATGGAGAGGGGTGGCTGTCTCGACCCGGAAGAGCCGGTCGGCCTCCTCATGACTGAAGGCCCATGTTCCCTCGATGGTGAGCGAGCCACTGGGGAACGGCCTTCCGAATACGATGGTTTCCTCTCCGGCGAACCTGAGACCCCATTCCGCAGTGGCGTTGCGCCGTCGTTGTTCATTGACCACATGGACGCTGGAAAACGCTTCCGCCGCGCCGACATGGCTGCCCTCCTGGCGAACGTGCCGCTCACCGTTACGCACGACCAGGAACGACCGACCGCCAGTGACAGCCACACCATGGCCGAAATGATCGTAGGTTTCGTCGATGTCGTAGGCCGCAGTCTGTGGGGTGGGGTCAGCAACGCCCAAGGCCCCCGTGAAGATGAACGAAACACCTCGGTCGGTCGGGACGACGCAGGGCTGCGGGTCAAAGTGTACTGACATCCGAGTGGGAACACCGTCGAGGTCCGGATCCTCAGGCGGCATGGGCTCGATTACCAAA
>JBDHMR010000388.1:0-2739 GCA_039656035.1 Gemmatimonadota bacterium | reverse complement strand
CCTCGCTGCCCCCGCTGCCCTCGCAGCCCCCGCCTATTCCACCCCGGCTGCCCCAAGCGCATGTCTAAGGGGCGACATTATGAAGATTTCTTGCAAAAATCCGCCCCAGACTGCAGACTGATTCAAGCGAAATCAGGGTAACGATCCACGTACCACCCAAGAGGGTACCATGTTCGGTCGTTCGGTCGTCTCACTCACCCCCCTCCTTTGCTGCCTCGGCCTGGCTGCGCTCGCCGGCTGCGGCCCCAACCCCGGTGTGACCCGGACCTACTACGTCGCCGCCGACGAAGTGGACTGGGACTACCTACCAACCGGCCTCAACCTCCTCACCGACGAACCGATCGACGGAGAGTTCTACCGGGTACGCGGCATGAAGGACACGGTGATCGCAACCGTACTCACCAAGGCAGTCTACCGCGAATACAGCGACAGCACCTTCAGTACGCTCCAAGTTCGCCCCGCCGAGTGGGAGCACCTCGGCATGCTCGGCCCGGTGTTCCGCGCCGAGGTAGGCGATACCATCGTGGTGGTGTTCAGGAACAACACTCGGCACGCGGTGAGCGTGCATCCGCACGGTGTCATCTACGACAAGAACTCAGAGGGCGCACCCTACAGCGACGGTACCGACGCCAAGCACGATGACGGCGTGCCACCGGGGGAAATACACCGCTACGTCTGGCCGGTGCCAGAACGTGCTGGCCCAGGACCGGCGGACCCATCCTCCATCATTTGGCCGTACCACTCGCACACTGAAGAGGTAAAGGACGTCAACGCCGGTCTGATCGGCGCCATGATCATCACGGAGCGGGGTAAGGCCGACGCCGAGGGCCGGCCGGCGGATGTCGACCGGGAGTTCGTGACGCTGTTCGGTGCCCAGCTCGAAAACGATACCCACTACCTGAAGGAAAACCTGGCGCGCTATGTGGGTGACACCTTGCCGGAGGGCCCGGAGGGCCCTCGATTCTTCAACGGCAGCGGCTATCACAGCATCAACGGCCTCATGTACGCCAACATCCCGCTCGAGTCGCTCACCATGGACGAGGGGGAGCGGGTGCGCTGGTACGTCTTCTCATCTACCAGCTTCAACGACTTCCACACCCCGCACTGGCACGGTGGCACACTTCTCATCAACGAAAAACGGGCCGACGTAGCCGACCTCGGCGGGCCGTTGCTGATGCTGACGGCGGACATGGTGGCCGACAACCCGGGGATCTGGCTGTTCCACTGCCACTTCGGGGAGCACATGGACGAGGGCATGTCGGCCCGGTTCGAGATTCGTCCGGCACAGGGAGGCTGACATGGGTCGCCGCCCCCTGGCCGTAGCGGCCATGATCACCGTTCCTGCCGCGCTGATGATCGGTGCGGCACTCACTGCCGACACCGGAGTTACCCGGGTGTACTACGTGGCCGCCGACGAGGTCGAGTGGAACTACCTCCCCATGGGCGAGGACGCGCTGACGGGGAATCCGCCAGGAGACGGGTATCGCATCTTCGGCATCCCCGACACCATCATGGCCCTGACGATGACCAAGGCCGTGTACCGCGAATACACCGACAGCACCTTCACCGTGCAGAAGCCTCGCCCGCCCGAGTGGCAGCACCTGGGGCTCATCGGTCCGGTATTCCGGGCAGAAGTGGGCGACACCATCGTGGTCGTGTTCAAGAACCACACGCGCCACCCCGTGAGCATGCACCCCCACGGCGTGTTCTACGACAAGGATTCCGAGGGCGCCCCGTACAGCGACGGCACCACGGCCAAGCACGACGATGGCGTGCCTCCCGGTGACACGCACCGTTACCTCTGGCCCGTTCCCGAACGGGCCGGTCCCGGGCCTCGGCAGCCCAGCTCCATCGTGTGGCCCTACCATTCTCACACGGCCGAAATCGAGGACGTCAACGCCGGCCTGATCGGGGCCATGATCATCACCCGGCGGGGCCACGCAGACGCCGACGGCCGGCCCACCGACGTCGACCGGGAATTCGTGGTGATGTACGGCGCCCAGATCGAAAACACCACCAAATACTTCAAAGAAAACATGGCGCGGTACGGGATCGACACTACCACCCTTGGTGACATCGGACCCAGGCCAGGTTCATTTTCACCCGGGTCACCCTTCTTCCAGTTTTTCGGCTATGTCAGCATCAACGGATTCCTTTTCGCCAACCTACCGTTGGAAGCCATGACCATGGACGAGGGCGATCGGGTGCGGTGGTAACTGTTTTCGTCCACCAGTTTCGATGACTTCCACACCCCGACGTGGCACGGAGGGACGGTGTTGATCAACCGGCGCCGGACCGACGTGGCAGACCTGTCCGGCCCGTTGCTCATGCTCACCGCCGACATGGTGGCCGACAACCCCGGCACCTGGCTGTTCCACTGCCACTTCGGCGAGCACATGGAGGGCGGCATGACCTCGCGGTACCGCGTGCGCCCGAAGGGAAGCCGATAGCCGACAGCTGACCGCCGCCAGCCAGCCTACCATCGCCACCACACCGCTTTGTGACGTGGCTCACAGTCCTCCATGGGGCCTACCAGTTAGGATACCTGTCCCACAGGAATCGCCAATCACCAACCCCAGGCGGACGGATCGTCATGACCAACTTCCAGGCGCGCATCAAACCGGAGTACCATAAGCGTTTCCCGCAACTGCAATCGTGGATGTGGTATGAGGTCGACCCTCTGTGGCCCGCGTCCAAGACTCGGGGGCTGGACCTGTTCGGCAACCGGGTTACTCGCCT
>JBDHMR010000387.1:0-2745 GCA_039656035.1 Gemmatimonadota bacterium | reverse complement strand
GTCGTAATCATTGGTCTTGAGTTCCTCTATGAAGCGGTCTTGCGTCGGAAAATCCAGCAGGGTGCACGGGGCATCGATGTTCTGTTGAATGAGCATCAGTCCCCATGAGCGATGAAACATTCTGAGGGAAAACACCCCCTGCTCGCGGGTCACCTGATTGTGGTACAGCTCCATCGGGTTGACCGTCCTGGAACCGTACTCGTCATCCTGGGCGTAGGGACCGAATACGCTGGTAAGCAGGACACGCGCTTGGGAGCCCAGTGGGTGTACCGCTGCGGCGGTGTGGTCGGTCTGGTGCATCGTAGTGTCTCTCTCCGGTGCCACCGGGCGAGCTGGTGCGGCGGGGATCGTGTGGCCCAACGTCACGGCTCACCCGGTCGACGACAAGGTGTGGTCGAATGGAACCACATACGATAAGCCGGTCGCCCGATAGGGTGCAAGCACGACAAGAACGGTCGGTTATGGATGTAACGTGGGCCTAGGGCTCGACCGACTCCAGCAGGGCCGTGACAAAGGCCCCCCGAACGGACCGGGTCCGTCCGCCGAATACGTTCCAGCTGTTGATGACACCAACGATTCGGTGCTGGGGCATTACGACCAGGAACTGGCCGCCGAACCCCAGTCCGGCCCAGATCTCGGTGCCGTTGGTGTCGATGCGCCACCACTGGTAGCCGTACCCCCAATTGGCACCGTTGCCCACCTCGGCGCGGCGGGCGGTCGAGGCCTCGACCCAACCTTTGGGCACTAGACGTTTCCCATCCCACATCCCGTCATGCAAGTACAGGTAGCCGATCTTGGCTAGCTGCTCAGCCTCCAGGTAGAGGCCGCCCTCGGTGTCGGGATATCCCTTGGAGGTTCTCTTCCAGTGATAGTCCCCAATGCCGAGTGGCCCGAACAGGTAGGATTCGGCATAGGCGTCGACAAACTGGCCTGTGGACTGTTTGATGATACCCGACATCAGGTGGCTGCCGCCGCTGTTGTAGACCCATTTCTCGCCGGGAGCGGCATCCATCGGTTGGTCGAGGGTGAACTGGATCCAGTCCTCACTGGCCTCCAGCTGGATGGTGGTGTTGGTCGAGTCCAGCGGGCGGTCGCCCTCGTGCCACTCGATGCCGGAGCGCATGGTCAGCAGGTCGTCGAGGGTTGCCTCTTGGAGCCGCGGGTCGGTGCCGGAGATATCGTAGCTCTCGAAGAAAGAGAGCAGGGGAGCGTCGAACCCGTCGATCTCTCCTTGCGCAATAGCTACGCCGATGAGCACGGATGTGACCGACTTGGTGACGGACTGGAGCGAGTGAACGTCGCGGCCCTGGTACCAGGGATGGAAATCCGGGTGCAGATAGTTGAACTGGTGCAATTGGGACGCGTCGGTACAGGCGTCGGCGCCGCAGCCCAAGGGGCCCGATTGTCCGCGACTGATGTCCTGGTAGTCGGTATCGTAGCGCCGGCTGGCGACCAGGTAGCCGTTCCTGACGATGACCATGCGATCCACGTTGCCGAAAGTGGCGGCACGGATGCGATGGTCGAGTGAGTCGAGGGGAGCCGCTCTCATGCCCTGTGCTTCCGGCGAGGAAACCGACCAGCCCGTGGTCGGCCATGGCGCATCCTGGGCAATGGCGCCGATGGCGACGCCGAACACCAGAGTTGTGCTGGCGAAGATCTCACGAAGGACTGGGGCGGCGGGCGACATGGGCATGCGCGGTCTCCAGAAAAAGCGAAGGCTATTCTCTAGTCTGACGGGAAACCGATGCCCGCCGTTTCGCCGGTCAGGATCCCGGTGGTAAGGCCTGCTGCACCTGATGCCGCACGCGCTCCACTAATTCCTCCATAAGCCCTTCTGCCGCACGCTGCCGTTTGGCAACCTGGGCGCTGAAGATGGCGCGGGCCAGGAAGTAGGACCCGGGAATGAGGATTAGTTGGAACAGAACGCCGAGCGCCACCGATCCCAGCGCTCCGCCGAGGCCGCCACCGAGGCCGAAGCCCGCGCCACCTCCAACACCGCCCATGATGCCACCGAACAAGGCCCCGGCCAATTCCGAATAGCGTTCCTCGATGCGGATCAACGTCTCGCCGTTGTTGGCCGACACCAGGACTTGCTGTGACGAGAGCTTGCTGTCCGTGCGGGAGCTCCACGTCAGGGTCCCGCCAACGGCGCTGGCTTGACCCTGTCCCGCGGCCGCCACCTGAATCACCGGTATAAGTTCGTCGAGGTGCTTAGCGGGATACTCGCCGGCCACGATGCGCTCCAGTTGGATCAGCGTGGGCGCACCGGCGAGCTGTCCGCCGAGGGTGCTCGGCCGCTTGGACTCGAGATCCCGTGCCGCCCGCCGGAGCATGTGCGGGTCGATGCCCGCTTCCGCGGCTATCTCTTCCAGCTCAGCCAGGGTGAACCCGGTGGGGTTGGGCGCCGTCGGCTCGGCCCGCTGCAGTTCTGTCGCCCGCCGCAGAATGAGGCCGACTTCCTTGTCGGTGTATTGGCGTGGCGCGGGAGTGCGGTCGGGTGAGCTCATGATGGTTGGTGGCTTATGGCTGGTGGCTAGTGGCTGAATCTTGTTAGCCAAAGGTAGCAGCCGCTGGCCCAGCCACCAGCCACTGGGACCGTCATGGTGTAGCCGATCCCCAGTAATTGAATGTCCCCGGCCGCCACCCCGGGAGATACATCGTTTCCAGTCCCTCGACCTTGAAGCCGCCCTGGCGGAGTATAGCCGGGATGTCGCGGTCGAGGTGACACCCCCCGGCGACGTGCTT
>JBDHMR010000386.1:0-2746 GCA_039656035.1 Gemmatimonadota bacterium | reverse complement strand
ACTCAAGTCCTATGAGGGAACTCTCGTGTTCGTGTCGCACGATCGTTGGTTCGTGAGCCAACTGGCCACCCGGATCCTGGAAATCACGCCGGACGGCATCAGAGATTACCCGGGCACATACGAGGAATACATTCACTCATGCGGCGACGACCACCTCGACGTCGACCGCGTGGTACTCAAGGCCAAGAAGGAAAAGCGGCCGAAGGAAGCGCCGGCAAGGCGTCCCACGGGGGGCAATAGCAAGGCAGAACTCACCGAGGTGCGAGAGCGCCTCGATACCGTGACCGCAAAAGTGGAGAAAGCGGAATCCCGCATCGTTGCCATCGACGCACTGTTCTGTCAACCGGACTACTACACCAGAACGCCCGGCGACGAGGTCCGCGCGCTGGAGGGAGAACGGACGCGGCTTCAGGGCGAGGTGGCTGGTCTGATGGGTGAGTGGGAGGGGCTGGAGAGGGTGGTTGGTGAGCTAGAAATTGGAAAATAGAAATCGGAAATTGGCAGAAGAGCTCGTCGAGTGGCGCTACCGTGGAAACGCCTCCGGGAGCCCGCCGTCGATGGTCAGGATGTCTCCCGTGGTGTACCGGAACTTGTCGCTCGCCAGCAGAACCGCCAAATCGCCGACGGCATCGGGTGGGATGAGAGAGGCGTGCATCACGTTCCGCTCGCGGTAGAGCGCAAGCTGCTCGTCCACGCTGATCCCCTTGGCGGCGGCCCGTTCCGCTACGAACCGCATGAACATCGGCGTCTCGACCTGATCGGCGTTGATAGCATTGACCCGTATCTGGTGACGACCCATCTCCACCGCGGCAACGCGCACGGCCTGCAGCAGGGCTGCCTTGCTGCCCCCATAGGCGACTGCTTCCCGTCCCGGCGCCACCGCTGCCTTCGACACCGAAGCCACGATGGACCCGCCGATACCCTGCCTTACCATGACGTTGGCGGCCTCGCGCATGGCCAGGACCGCGCCGAGGTAGTGGACTTCTAGTTGACTGACCAGATCGGGTCGGTCGACGGCGGTAATCTCGGCGAACCGTGGAGCCATCCCGGCGGCATAGAACAAGGTGTCGATCCCCCCAAACTCGAGAACCGCCAACTCGAAGAGTCCTTGCAGGGAACTCTCGTCGGTCACGTCCGCCCGAACGCCGATGGTTCGCATCGGTGCTGATAGGGCGATCTCCTCCGAGGCCTTCATGGCGGCCGCTTCGTCGAGGTCGGCGATCACCACGGTAGCACCCTCGTGGGCGAATCTCTCCGCCGCGGCCCGACCGATGCCGCTGCCGCCGCCTATGATGACGACGACGTGTCTGGTAACGAGCAGCGCATCTCGCTCGCGCTTGATGCTCTCCTCGATCTTCCTGCGCTCGAGGGGCCAATGCTCGAACTGGAACACCTCATCTTCGGCGATGAACTCGAAGGCGTCGAGCGCCTCGGCGTTCTCGATGCTGGTCATCCCGGCCCGGTAGCAGGCGTTGGCGGTACGGGCGCTCTTCTTGTCCTTGAACGCCGTGATCATTCCCAGCCCCGGCACCAGGAGGACCTTGGCCCAATCGGTGAGCGGAGCCTGCTGGTCGGCGTGCCGTTCGTGATACTGCAGGTACCCGGTGTGTGCTTCGGAGATTCGCTTCCGCGCTTCAGCTACCAGGGTGTCCGGCGATGCGTTCAGGTCGAGCGGCAGCCAGACGGGGAGCCGGCCGGCCCGTAGGATGTGCTCCGGGGTAGTCATGCCCCGCTGTGACAGCTCACCAAAGCGCTCGCTGCCGAGTCTCCTCAGAACGTCTTCCGAGTCGTCGAAGTGCAGAATGACCCGTTCGTCCTGCGATAGAGCACCGCGGATGGCCGGCAACAGCACGGTGGCAAGTTGTCGTCTCGCGCTAGCGGACTGTGTCGGAACTACCGTTGGACCCAGCACCGTGGAGGTTCGGTCGAGGGAAGCGATGTGGCCTTCGATACGATTCACCACGTCGTTGAGACGTGAATAGCACTCCTCAACCGTATCTCCCCAAACCACCAACCCATGATTGGCCAGGATCAACCCTATGGCAGCGTCGGGGATGGCGTCCAGTTCGCGGATGACCGACTCGGCCAGAGGGAAGCCCGGGCGGACATAGGGGACGAAATGCATCGTGCCGCTGAACAACTCAACAACGAGGGCTCGGGCCTTCGCTTCCGCGATGTTGGTGAGGCTCATCGTGGCGATGTCGTGCGTATGGACGATGACCCTGTAGGGGAGGATCGAGTGGAGTGGGGTCTCGACGCTGGGCACTGGCTGGTCTGGCTCGAGCATGCATTCGCCCAGGAACCGCATCATGGCCTCGTCGCTCATGGCGGACCGGCCGTTCAGTTCAGCCAGGCGCTTCATCGACAACCGGGTGAATCCCTGCCGCCCTATGGTTCGCAGGTCCGTCCCGCTGCCCTTGACCACCAGGTGGGTGTCACTGCTGCCTTCCGGGTCATCGACCTTGATGGAGGTGTTGCCACCGCCGGGTTGGACCAGAGCTTCCTCGGCGCCAACGAGGTTGGACAAGTGGACGATCTGGTCCAGGGCGTCGGCCGAATCGGGCGGTCCTTTTCCCCATTGATTATTCAATGCTGGCTACCCTCGAATGACGTGCGAGAGGACGCTTGATGCCCCACAGGGACTTGACCGGATGCCGCGAGCGAACGCGCCCGGAGGGACTTGAACCCCCAACCCCTTGGTTCGAAGCCAAGTGCTCTATCCGATTGAGCTACGGGCGCAGGGTGA
>JBDHMR010000385.1:0-2760 GCA_039656035.1 Gemmatimonadota bacterium | reverse complement strand
TATCGGGCTCGCCCGTATTGCGGACCAGTTTGTCTTTCTTTTGCTGTTCGTCCCACGACCGCCGGCGGCGGGGTGTCCGATCGGCGCTCGACCGGCGAACCGGCAGCTGCCGGTTTGACGACGACCGGCGGCGGGGCCGCTCTCCTGGGCGGGTGCGTTCCCGCGACGGCCGCCGGGCCTGGCCGGTGCTCCGCGCCGGGCGTCGTTCCGGCCGGCCGGCTTTCCGCCCAGTGTCGGTAGGCTGGTAGCCGACAACGGTACGGCTCTCCAACGCCCGTTGGAGTGACTCCGCCGTCGGCCACCTGTTCTGTGGGTCCTTCTCCAGGCAGCGGCTTATGGCCATCGCCAGATCTTCCGGCACGTCCTGGCGCTCGCTCGTTACCAAGGGCGCCGGTTCGGTAATCTGCTTCATCAGAATACCGGCCACGTTGGGCGCCTTGAACGGCACCTTGCCGGTTGCCATCTGGTAGGCACAGATGCCCAGAGAGTAAATGTCGGACCGGCCGTCGATGTGCTTTTCGCCGGCGGCTTGTTCGGGGCTCATGTAGGAGGGCGTGCCGATGGCAACACCCGCCCCGGTCAACGTGGCGCTGGACGCTCCCGACAACGCCTTGGCGATCCCGAAGTCGGTCACCATGACTCGGCCACGGGTTCCCTCGAGAAGAATGTTGTCCGGTTTGATGTCCCGGTGCACTATCTCCACCGCGTGGGCGGCGCTGAGCGCGTCTGCGGTTTCCTTCATGATGCGCCGCACTTCTTCGATCGGGAGTTGCCGGCGACGCTTGAGCCGGTGAGACAGCGGTTCACCTTCCACCAGGCCCATCACGAAATAGACCAGACCTTCGCCCTCACCGACCGTGTGGATGGGTACGATGTGAGGGTGCGACAACCGGGCCGCGGTCTGCGCCTCACGGGTGAAGCGTTCGCGAATTTCCTGCTGGAACGCCAACTCGGGCGGCAGGACCTTGATGGCCACTCGGCGTTTCAACCGGTCGTCGCGTGCACGGTAAACCACACCCATGCCGCCACGGCCAATCTCGCCCTCTATAGTGAAGGCGCCGTGCAGCGCCTTGGCAAGGCGGCCGGGAAGACTGTTGTCGTTCGAATCGGTCATTCGCCGTCGGTCAATGAGGGTGGCCCAAGGGGCGATCAACACAGGTAACCCCATAATCTGTGTCGAGAAGGCCCGGGTAGCAACGACTGGGCCGTTACTGGCCCTCCTGGATGGCGTATTTCGGCAGATTTGCCATTGGCCCTGCCAGCGCGGCACGCCATATTGGCAGAAGGATCCGAGTCCGGATATGCGCGCCGTTCGAGGCGCCGGCCCTGACGGCCAATGAACACGGCCCTTTTTTGGTGCCGGTGGCCCGATCTCCGTTTCAGCCGAGCCGTGGCATATCGGGTGCATACTCAAACGGCGAACCCTTACGCCCGAAACGGACCCACCAGATTGGGCGTCATGATTAGTGATGAGGATATATGTCTGAACGAATGACCATGCCGGTACTGCCGCTTCGCGAGGTGGTGCTGTTCCCGTCCGTGACCGCCCCGATCGGCGCCGGGCGTCCCGCCACGCTGCGCGCCATCGAAGCAGCGCTGGCTACCGAAGACAAATTTATTTTCGCTGTGTCCCAGCGGGAAAACATCGAGAACGTGTCGCCCGAGTTGCTGTACACCATCGGCACGGTGGCCAAGGTAGGCCAGGTACAGCGCGGACTCGCGGGCATGCAGTTGCTGCTCCATGGCGAGCACCGCGGTATCGCCATGCAGTACCAGGAACACGAAGGGTACCTGCAGGCGATCGTGCGTGAAGCCGAGGAGATGGAACCTCAGGACCCGGAGGATACGGGGTTCGTGGCTCTCTACCGGGAAGCGCGGGAACGCGCCGCCGAACTGGGTCACAAGTCGGGTCTGCCGGACGAGGTGGTGCAACAAGTGCTGGCCGGCGTAAAGGAGCCGGGTCAGTTTGCCGACCTCATCTCAGGGTATATCGACATCGAGCCGTCCCAGCGTCAGGTACTGCTGGAGACATTGTCGGTGGAGGAGCGGTTGCGCCGCGTGCTGGTGCACGTTCAGCATCACGTCACCGTGCTCGAAGCCCAGGAGGACATCAAGTCACAGGTTCAGGAAGAGCTGGGCGAGCGTCAGCGGGAAATGATCCTGCGGGAGCAAATGAAGACCATCAAGCAGGAGTTGGGTGAAGACGAAGAAGGCGATGAGTTCGACGAACTGCGGCGTACACTGTCCGAACTGCCGCTCCCCGAAAATGCCCGCAAGGAAGTCGATCGTGAGCTGGGCCGTATTTCGCGCATCGCTCGCGAGTCGATGGAGTCCCAGGTCATCCGCACCTTCCTCGAGAACGTGGCTGAACTCCCCTGGGGTATTCGCAGCGATGACCACCTCGATCTGGGCAAGGCAGAGGCCATCCTGGACGAAGATCACTACGCCCTGCGGGACGTGAAAGACCGCGTCCTCGAATTTCTGGCGGTGCGCCAGCTGAGGAACGAAGCCGAGGCGCGTGAAGCTGAGGCGCGTGAAGCTGAGGAAGAAACTGCCGATAAATCGGAGGAACCATCTTCGGAGGAGCCCGCTGCCGAAGAACCCACTGCGGAAGAACCCACTCCGGATGAGAAGGCTCCTGAGGAAAGCGCCGGAGTCGAGGCAGCGGACGGCGGACCCGTAGGCACCGGCAACGAAGACGACAAGGCCCCGAAGGGACCGATCTTGCTGTTCGTCGGTCCCCCGGGCGTCGGCAAGACA
>JBDHMR010000384.1:0-2783 GCA_039656035.1 Gemmatimonadota bacterium | reverse complement strand
CGACTTCGCCGACCATGTGAGCGGAAAACATTATTCCATGGCCGATCGAGTGGCGACGCTCATGGTCCGGCCCCGCGGGTTGCATTTGCCCGAGCGACACCTGACCCTCGATGGCCTGCCGGTGCCTGCCGCCCTGGTAGACTTCGGTCTCTACTTCTTCCACAATGTGCTCCAACTCCTCGAACGCGGTACCCGACCGTACTTCTATCTCCCCAAACTCGAAGGCCACAACGAAGCCCGTTTGTGGAACGAAGTGTTCGTATTTGCGCAGGAGAGTTTGGGGGTGCCCCGGGGGACCATCAAGGCCACCGTCTTGATCGAGACGGTTCCGGCTGCGTTCGAAATGGACGAAATCCTGTTTGCCCTGCGTGAGCATTCCGCTGGGCTCAACTGTGGCCGCTGGGACTACATCTTCAGTTTCATCAAAACTGTCCAGCATGAAGACGGGGCGGTCCTCCCTGACCGGTCCTCGATTACCATGGAACAACCTTGCATGCGGGCCTACACCCAGCTGGCGGTCAAGACGTGTCACCGCCGGGGGGCTCATGCCATGGGAGGAATGGCGGCACAGATCCCCATCAAGAACGATCCGGAAGCCAACGAGGCGGCACTGGAGAAGGTCCGAGCCGACAAGCAGCGAGAAGCCGTGGATGGGCATGACGGGACATGGGTGGCGCATCCGGCCCTGGTGCCGGTGGCCCGTGAGGTGTTCGCCGCGCATTTCGATGGCCCCAACCAGCTCGACCGCCTGCGCCAGGACGTGAACGCTACCGCTGAAGACCTGCTGGCGCTTCCTATCGGAGAGCGCACCGAGGAGGGGCTTCGGCTCAATATCAGAGTCGGCATCCAATACCTCGAAGCTTGGCTCCGGGGGAGAGGGGCGGTGCCGTTGTACCACCTGATGGAGGATGCCGCCACCGCCGAGATATCACGAACGCAGGTGTGGCAGTGGGTCCGACATCAAGCCACCCTGGAGGACGGGCGAGTCGTCACGCCGGCCTTGGTTGAGATGGCTATCTCCGAAGAGCTGAACGTGATCGAGTCCGAGATCGGTAGCGCGCCAATGCATGGTGGCCGCTTCGAAGAGGCCACCGACCTTTTCCGCCAGTTGTGTCTGGCGCCCGAGCTGGCCGAATTTCTGACTATCCCGGCCTATGCCATTCTCGAAACCGAATGACTGATCCGCTACGAAAGGAAGTGACGATGGCTGCGACAAGCGTATTGCCGGAGACCATGCTGGAATTCGGCCACGGTACCGACCGCTGGGCCGGCATCCACCGCCCCTACTCTGCCCAGCAAGTGGAACTGCTCCGCAACACGATTGCCATCGAGCACACGCTCGCCAGCATCGGTGCCCGCCGGCTGTGGGACCTTCTCACTACTCAGGACTTTGTTCCCTCTCTCGGGGCGCTCACCGGCAATCAGGCAATGCAGCAGGTCCGGGCCGGATTGCAGGCGATTTACGTGAGCGGCTGGCAGGTGGCCGCCGACGCCAACCAGGCGGGGCAGACGTACCCCGATCAGAGCCTCTATCCAGCCAACAGCGTGCCCCAGTTGGTCCGGCGTATCAATCAGGCTCTCATGCGCGCCGACCAGATCGAACACGCGGAACAAAACGGGGATGGACCTTACTGGTTTGCTCCGATCATTGCCGACGCCGAGGCCGGGTTCGGCGGTCCGCTGAACGCGTTCGAACTCATGAAGGCCATGATTGAAGCCGGAGCGGCGGGTGTCCACTTCGAGGACCAGTTGTCCTCGGAGAAGAAGTGCGGCCACCTGGGTGGCAAGGTGTTGATTCCGACCGCCCAGTTCATCAAGACGCTGGTGTCCGCCAGGTTGGCGGCCGATGTTCTCAACGTGCCCACGGTGCTGATCGCCCGGACAGACGCCGATAGCGCCAAACTCATCACCAGTGATGTCGATCCCGCCGATCACGCCTTCATGACCGGCGAACGCACCCCCGAAGGCTATTTCAGGATCAACAACGGCCTGGACTGCGCCATTGCGCGTGGCCTGGCCTACGCCCCATATGCCGACTTGTTGTGGTGCGAGACCGCCAAGCCGGATTTGGAAGAAGCCCGCCGGTTTGCCGAGGCGATCAGGGAGGACTACCCCGACAAGCTTCTGGCCTACAACTGCTCCCCATCATTCAACTGGCGAAGGAATCTCGATGCGCCCACCATCGAAAAGTTCCAGAGAGAACTTGGCGCCATGGGGTACAAGTTCCAGTTCGTGACCCTGGCAGGGTTCCATCAGTTGAACCACGGCATGTTCGACCTGGCACAGGATTACCGCTACCGGGGGATGGCTGCCTACGCCGAGTTGCAGGACGCCGAGTTCGCCTCGGAGGCACGCGGGTACACCGCCACCCGCCATCAACGAGAGGTCGGGACCGGCTACTTCGACCTGGTCAGCCAGACTATCACCGGGGGCGCCAGTTCGACAACGGCCTTGGAAGATTCCACAGAAGCGGCTCAGTTCTGACTAGATGACGAACGGTTCGCGGGTTGTCCTGAAAATTGTGCCACGAGGGACCCGTGACCGTTGCTTGAGCACTATCGAATAGCACGGTCAGTCTGAGGTGCTCGAGGTCGAAACAACGCCCAGGCAAACCACACCAGCGAGACCATCCACGCGCCATAGAATGCCACCCGAATCGGGTGGACGGTGATGCTTTCAATGGTACCCTGCGGCGCTCCCCACTGGTCGAGCGCGACCCGACTAACCTGTTCCACCGAGAACCAGCCCCAAAGTATTGCCGCCCACAGGAGGCCGAGCCTGTT
>JBDHMR010000383.1:0-3102 GCA_039656035.1 Gemmatimonadota bacterium | reverse complement strand
CATGGCGATTGCTTCGTCAAGTGACGCAGTAGACGCCACCATCACTCCGCTCTCCCGCAAACGACTGAGTCCTTCCTGGACCTTGGTGCCGTTCAGCCGGACCACGACCGGGGGCACGACATCACCACCCTCCATCGTGCGGATGATGCCCTCCACTACGTGGTCGCACCGGTTGAACCCGGCGAACACGTTCAGCAACACGCACCTCACGTCCTGATGCGACAACACCAATCGCAGGGCCGCCATCACCGCCTCGGCTGTTGCCTCCGTGCCCAGATCAACCACCCCACTCGGCGTCAGTCCCTGCTCCGCCAGCAGTTCGGTGGTGGCCGCGCCCAGTGCCGTTCCACTGACGATCAAACCAACCGTACCACTCATCGAGACGTGGCCCAGATCCCACTCCGCGGCGGCGACATCGGGCCAAGTGCTGTCGGTCTGCTCGATCATCCCCCGGAGCCGCGGATTGCGGTACAATGCCCCATGATCGAACAGGATGGTGATATCGCGCGCCACCAATGTGGCTCCTTCGAGATTGAAACGGCTCACTTCCAAGGCGGTCGCTTCGAGATCGGCGAAGGCCCGGTACAGACATGCCAACGCAGTAGTGGCCGCCGGGAGCAGTTCCAGCGGCAGCCCCAGCGCCAGAAAGAATCGTCGCGACTGAAACGGTTGCAACCCCAGGAACGGATCAACCGACTCCCGTACCACCGAAGGACCCGCCTTCCGGACGATGTCGGCCACGGCTTGGCCTGCCAAGGTGGAGCCAAGGAGAACGATCCGGCTGGATACCCGGTCGAGCGCCAGGGCGAGGTACCACTCACCCTTTACTTCACCTACGGATTCGACCATGACACGCTCGAGAGCCCGTTCCACCTCCGTGCCGGCGACTTCGATCGCCTGGCCAAGGAGGGCGGCGGCGGCTCTACCGACAGCATCGGGGGAAGTGCACTCAATGCGCGGTTCGAGTGCCACTCGTTCGTCCGGCCTGAGGCCGGCCTTGACCACCCACGACCGGCCACCGATCTCGGCGCAGAGGTCACGGGCTGCATCCGGACTGTCGGCGATACCGCTGATCGGGAGCGGCACCTGATACTCCCGCAACAGCTCTACGGTCTGGACCTCGGACAACTCCATTGCCGGCCTCGATCAGGTTGCCGGGACAGTGCTGCGATAGTATTCCATGGCCGCGGCCACCCCGCTGCCGGCGGCCACCTTGACCCCCACGTCCCGCATGGCCATCTCCGACCAGGCGATGGCGCCCAGCACCATCAGATCGTTGATGTCGCCCATATGGCCGATGCGGAATACGTCACCAGCGAGTTCGCCCAGGCCGCCTCCCAGGGACAGGTCGTAGCGGCGAAACGCCAAGTCGACCACAGTACGAGCGTCGATACCACTGGGCACGCGGATGGCGCTCACCGTATCGGAATACACCGCCTCGGAGTTGGCACACAGTTGCAGGCCCCACGCCTTTACCGCCCGGCGGACACCCTCTGCCGTGCGCGCGTGCCGTTCCCTGACGCGCTCCAACCCCTCGTGGAGCAGCATCGTCAGCGCCTCTCGTAGCGCGAAAAGCAAAGACAAGGACGGGGTATAGGGGAAGTACCCCACCGCGTTCGACTCGGCCATGGTATCAAAACTGAAATACGCCCGGGAGCTGGTGGCGCTCGCCCCTGCTGTCATGGCGCGGGGACTCACGCCTAGAATGCCCAGCCCGGGAGGAAGCATCAGTCCTTTTTGAGTCCCTGTGACCGCCACGTCGACGCCCCACTCGTCCATGGCAAACTCGATCGATCCGATCGAACTGACGCCGTCCACGAACAGCATCGCGGGATGATTCAGCTCGTCCATGGCTTTCCGCACATCGGCGACGCTGCTGGTCACCCCGGTGGAAGTCTCGTTGTGGACCAGCAATACTGCCTTGACCTCGTGGTCCGTGTCCTTGTGCAATGCCTGGGCGATGTGTTCGGGAGATGCACCATCACCCCAAGGCTCATCCAGCACGTCCACCTGGAAGCCCAGCCGCTCCGCCAACTGAACCCACAGATGACTGAACATGCCGAACCGGGGAGCCAACACCCGGTCGCCGGGCGAAAGCGTGTTGGTGAGCGCCGCTTCCCACGCCCCGGTCCCCGAGGAAGGGAAAATGAAGCACTGGCCCTGTTCGGTGCGGAAGAGTTGCTTTAGGTCAGACAGCAGCGGCGTCGTCAGCTCCGGAAAAGCCGACGACCGGTGATCGACCATGGGCCGGTCCATTGCCCGCAACACCCGGTCAGGAACGTTGCTCGGTCCGGGAACGAACAGGAAATGCTTACCATGTACCATATCGAATCCTCTCAACGCTTCTGGATCATTCAACTCGGGACTGAACGGTGAGCCTTCCGACGTGGTCCGACAACGACGTTCGGGCGGCACTCGAGGGCGTGTACCGTCATGTGATAGATCATGTCGACGCCGGCCGGGCCCTTCGGCGCACCCTCAGCGAGACCGTCGACCCACCCCACCAACCGGTCCATGTTCTTGCCGTCGGCAAGGCCGCTCCCGCCATGGCCGATGCCGCCGGTGAGTGGCTCCGGCAGAGCGGCCTGGAGCCGGCCCCGGCGCTGGTCATCCGTGACACGTTTCGTAGACCGGGTGGCTCATGGCGACACCGTGTGGCTGCTCCTTTCGGGGGGAGCCTCCAGCCTGATGGCGGGTCCGGTGGCCGGCGTCCCGTTCGCCGATCTCGTCATGCTTTTCGATCGGCTCCACTCGGCTGGCCAGGACATTCACGCCATGAACACCGTGCGCAAACGGTTCCTCATGTGGGGTGCGGGCCGCCTCGCCCAGGCGCTTTCCCATGCCACGTGCCAAGCCTTTGTGGTGTCGGATGTTCCGGGCGACTCGATCGCCAGCGTCGGGTCGGGCCCCGTTTCACCGGACGAGGCCACGGTCAGCGACGTCAGGGGGATCCTCGACCGGACCGGCCTACTCGACAGCCTCCCCGAGTCGTTGCAGGCGAATATAGCTGGTATCGAGGCCGGACAGGTGCCCGAAACGGCCAAGCCCGGCGACCCGATTTTCGACCGAGTTACCGTTACGGTCGTTGCCTCCAATCGCGAT
>JBDHMR010000382.1:3494-4089 GCA_039656035.1 Gemmatimonadota bacterium | reverse complement strand
GATGGCCATCGGACTGTTGCCACTGAGTTGGTCACTGAAAATGAGGGCCACACCGACTGTCCCCAGGACCACGCCACCGACTTTGCGCATGGTCATTGGCTCCTCAGGGAGGACCACATGCGCGATCAGAATCGTGAGGAGCGGAATGGTGGAAAACAGCACCGCCGCCAGCCCCGAGGCCACGTATTGCATGCCCCAAAACTGAAAGGCATAGGTGACTCCAATTGCCGAGAGGCCGGTTCCAATCATCATGATCCAGTCAGATGGTGCGGTCGGCAACCTGACTCGGCGGACCACGGCAATGACGGTCAACAAGGTCGCCGCCAACAGGAATCTGACGCCGGCGAAGGTAAAGGGCGGCAGGTCTTCGAGCCCCACCCGCACCACCAGCCACGTGGTACCCCACAGGAACGCCAGGAACAGCCACACCAGCCCGGGAATCGTCAAACGATCAATGATTGTACGCATACAATTACCCCGTCGTCTGCCACTTACTATCAGTTATTACAACGCAATTACACTGCATTGGTTTCAAGAATAGTATTGCTTTTTGTGGAGTCAAGTGCTACCATTGCATGCATGACAATATGGACGC
>JBDHMR010000382.1:0-3477 GCA_039656035.1 Gemmatimonadota bacterium | reverse complement strand
ACATCAAGGACAGCGACGCGCCACTCTATCGGGCCATCGCCGACGCCATCGCCACGGACCTTGCGGGTGGCAAGCTCTCGGTCGGCCAGCGACTGCCAACGCAGCGAGTGTTGGCCGGCGAATTGGACGTGGCCCTCACAACGGTCACCAGGGGATACGCAGAGGCAGAACGGAGGGGGTTGGTGAGCGGCGAGGTTGGCCGGGGCACCTTCATCAGGAGCGGACCGCAGGACTCAACCTCCGCCCCGGATACCGACGCCCCCATCGACCTGACCCCGAACCACCTGGGCCCTTGGGCCCACGCCCAGGAATTGGCCGACGGCATCGCCCGCATGGCCACACGGCTCCCCGGCGCCGGCGTCATCGACTACCAGCCGTTGGGAGGAACCGAGCGACAGAGGGCGGCTGGCGCCTTCTGGATGGACCGCGCCGGCCTCGTCGCCACGGCAGACAATGTGCTGGTCACCAACGGCGCGCAGCACAGCATGGCCATCACCTTCGCCACCATCACCAATCCCGGCGATACGATCTTCACCGGCAAGCTCACCTACAGTGGCATGAAGTCATTGGCCCACATGCTGCGGCTAAAGCTCAAGGGACTGCCAATGGACCGTGACGGGATCGAGCCGGAGGCGTTCGAGCAGGCCTGCCGGAAAGAACCGACCAAGGCACTGTACTGCATGCCGACGCTGCAAAACCCCACCGGCGTGGTAATGCCCGAGACACGCCGCAAGGAGATCGCGGCCATTGCCGCCAAATACGGCGTGCCTATCATAGAGGACGACAGCTACGGATTCCTCCTCCCCGACGAAACGCCGCTGTCCGCCTACGCCGACGAGGCCTACTACCTGGCCGGAACGTCCAAGAGCTTGGCGCCGGGGCTGCGCATCGGTTTCCTGTTGCCGCCGGACTCCATGGTGGACAGGCTCAAGGCCGCCATCAGCAGCACCACGTTCAGCGTCCCCACTCTGATGGGCGATGTGGTCGCCGAGTGGATCTTCGATGGGACGGCCGACCGAATCATGTCGTGGAAACGAAATGAAGTCGCCCAACGGCAGCAGCTGGCTCAATCGTTCCTGGGCCAGTACGACGAGGTGAGCCACCAGATGAGTCAGCAGGTGTGGCTGACACTGCCCGAGCCCTGGTGTACCTCGGAGTTCGTTGATCAGGCAGCCATGCGTGGCGTGCTGGTATCACCGGCGGAAGACTTCATAGCAGGGCGCGCTTCGCCACCCCACGCCGTGCGTGTGTGCCTGGGACCTATAGCCGATCGGGGGAGGCTGGAGGAAGGTCTGCACACGCTGGCCGAGATACTCGACCAACCACCCGAGCCCTGCCAAGTCGTGGTATAGCGAGTACTAAGGGTTGGTGAACACAAAGAGCAAGTCGTCCAGCTCGTCTATGCCGATCATGTCGAGATCGCCGTCGTTGTCCCGGTCAACCAGCACGGCGCAACTCCCCGCCCGCGAGGCCGCCAGGGCCCGCGCGTTTCCGAACGTTCCGCGGCCGTCGTTCTCCAACACCGTCCAGCTGGAGCCGCCGAAGTTGGAGGTGACCAGATCGAGATCACCATCGCCGTCAAGATCACCAAGATCGACGGCGATAGGTTCACTCCCCACCCGCACCACGCTCTGAAGGCGGAGGCCGCCGGCGCCATCACCCAGCATGATCGAAACGCTATTCTCGGCGAAGTTGGCGCTGACGACGTCGGCGTGACCGTCCCCGTCGACGTCTCCGGCGGCCAGCATCCATGGGCCGCCGTTGGCACTCACCGCAGAGGAACGACGGAGACCGCCATGTCCGTCACCCAAGAGGAGGATTACTTCCCGGCTGCGGATGGCGCCCACGAAGACATCGATGATGCCGTCGCCGTTAGCGTCTACGGCTGCACAAGCCGTCTCACCGTCACCACCCGCTTCGAACGCCGTCCCCGGGCGGAAGGCGCCCGACCCGTCATTGACGAAAAGCGACAGGTTGCCGTCCCCACCACCGACCCGGTTGGCCGTCACCATGTCCCAGGCACCGTCACCGTCGAGATCGAGCAGGCACAGCCCGCGGATGCCGTCGTCTCCAGTGTGGTTGGCGGAATGTTGCAAGGCACCCCCGGCACCGGCACGGAACAGCGACACTAGATTGCTGGCGGAATTGCCGACGGCGAAGTCGATCAGGCCGTCACCATCGAAGTCGCCACCCTCGTTGGTGCTTGGTCTGGCGCCACTGGGGATGGGATAGGTCGTAAAGTTCGCAAACCCGCCGGCTCCGTCGTTGATAAACACGCGGAGATCGTTGGAGCGTTCGTTGGGAACGATGAGGTCGGGGCAATCGTCTCCGTCGAGATCGCCGGCGTAGGCCCCGTAACTCTGGATCCATCCCTCGCCTGATTGTCGAATGGGAACGATCGATGACCGCGTGAGTACCAGTGAACCGGCACCCGAGACAATCCAGTAGTTCCAACTGAACGAACCGGGCAGTCGTTCCCCGTCATCGTCCACCACGTCCGCCACGGTGACAGTCACCCACTCCCCGGCGGCGAACCTTCCCTCCGGCGTGAAGGTCACAGTTTGCCGGTCGGTACTCAGGTCCGCGTTTCCAGCCATCGGCCCCGACCAGCGACCGAAGACGCGCACGATCTGACTCCCCTGGGGAGGAGTCGCAATAGGCCGGTCGAAGGTGACGGTGATGGCCGCCTGCCGCCCTGGGTGATGGCCGCCTGCCGCCCTGCCACGAGAGACTGAGGCACCGGACCGACCGACACCACCCTGGGTCCTCCAGGGAGGGGCCCCGGGCTCGTCGGCTCGTCGCCGGAACACGCGGAGGCCACTAGGGCCACGCAGCTCCATCCCGTTGCCCGGATGGTCGAGCGAAAGCGCTGTTTCATCTTACTCTATACGACGCCGGCACTGAGGCAACCGGCACATCGAGCCGGGCTTGACTCCGTAGCGCGGCAGGGTGACTCTAGATCCACGACCCTGGACCAACCGAGGCAACTTTGACGACACCGGTACTCACCGCGGAGCCGATCGACGAACTCCGCTGCGCATTCGTGGCCGATCGCCCTTTTCTCATTGAAGAAGGCCCCCGCAAGTTCACCCGACCTGAGGACGCAACTGGGACCCCTCCGGCAGAGGCGGTCCTGGCCGTCGACGGCGTCTGTGAGGCCGTTTTCTCCGGAGACCGGGTCGTCGTGGTGCGCGACGCGGCCGGGCCGCCATGGGACGACCTGATCCCGCGGGTGCAATACGCCCTGGGCGCCGCAGTGACATCGGCTGCCGCAGCCATCGATACCGGCCGAGCCCCAGCCGTCGACGACGACGCTATCTACGATGAGGTCTCGCACATTTTCCAGAGTGAGATCAATCCGATCGTGGCGCAGCACGGCGGCGCCATCGACCTGATCGACGTGCAGGACGCCACCGTCGTGGTACGCATGTCGGGTGGTTGCCAAGGGTGCGGCATGGCCAATGTCACGCTCAGGCA
>JBDHMR010000381.1:0-3284 GCA_039656035.1 Gemmatimonadota bacterium | reverse complement strand
CCACGTTACCGACGTGAGGTCTTCTCTCTCCCCCGTCGAATTGTTGGGCCGGTTGGTGGCGTTCGACACGACGTCCAGGAACAGTAATCTGTCACTGGCGGATTTCGTGTGCGATCATCTCGACCGGCCCGGGATTCGCCTTACCCGCAACCCGTCGGCCGACGGGTGCAAGACCAATCTGATCGTCCAGGTCGGACCGGATGTCGACCCGGAGGCCAGGGACGGGGTGGTATTGTCTGGGCACATGGATGTCGTGCCCGCGGACGAACCAGACTGGCTGAGTGATCCGTTCCTGCTTTCGCAGTCGGACGATCGGCTGATCGCCCGGGGCGCTTGTGACATGAAGGGTTTTCTGGCGCTGGCCGTCGACCGGATTGCTTCCATGGACCCCGACACTATGACCGCGCCGCTGGCACTGTTGCTTACGTTTGACGAAGAGGTAGGCACGCTGGGCGCCAAGCACTTCGTCGACACGCGACCGGCAGGCATCTCTCCTTGATTCTTACCGGCCGGGCGGCCCACAGTGGATTCCCTCAATCGGGAGACAACGCCATCGAGCCCATGGCGCGCGCGGTAGGTGCCCTGGCGGACTTGCGCCGGGAGTTGGAGTCCGAAGGCGACGCGTCGGAGCACAGCGCCCATTTCGGAGCCGTCCCGTTCGTTACGTTGAACGTAGCCCAAATCCACGGCGGGTCCGCCACCAACGTGGTACCCGATCGGTGCCGGCTCGACATCGGCATCCGGCTCATGCCGGGCATGGCGAGCGACGTCATGATCGAGCGAGTCCGTTCCGCGGTCGAGGGAGTGTTACCGGAACGACAGTTTGAACTGACCGTGGTGAGCGAGAGCCCGCCCATGCTCCTGGCGGAGGACAACGAATTGTATCAGACGCTGTGTGGGACCATGGGGCAGACAGATACCAGGAGCGTGTATTTCGCCACCGACGCCGGCTGGCTCAACGGAGCCGACTTCGATTGCGTGATCTTCGGTCCCGGAAACATGGATACCGCTCACAAACCGAACGAGTGGATTTCCGCAGAGGAACTGGCGCGCGGCGAATCACTGGTCGGGGACATCGTGGAACGTTACTGCAAACAGCCCCGCCAGTAGATTCAACTGCCTCTTCTACTTCCAAAGTGTATCTCCATCATGGCGCAACTACTCGAAGCTGATCTGACCTGGATCGATGGCGCATTTCAGTCGGGTATTCAGGTTGAGGTCCTCGACGAAGGCGTAATCGGTGACGTTGGGCGGTTGGGTGGAACGCCATCCCGTCGGCTGCCGCGCCGGGCGCTGGTTCCGGGAATGATCGACGCCCACTCTCACGCCTTCCAGCGGGCTCTCCGTGGCCGGGGTGAGACCTTCCCCCAGGGAGCAGGCACCTTCTGGACCTGGCGCGAGGCGATGTACCAGCTGATAGGCCAGATGGATGACGAGTCATTCTACCAGACATGCCTCCTGGCGTTTCGTGAAATGCTTGCCGGGGGCATAACTACGGTTGGTGAATTCCACTACTTCCACCATTCCCCGGAGGCGAGTGATTTCGCCTACGACCGCCTGGTGCTGCGAGCGGCGCGTGAAGCCGGTATCCGCATCGTGATGTTGAACGCCTACTATCGGACTGGTGGTATCGGGCTGCCGCTGGGTCCGTCTCAGCGGCGGTTTGATACCGCTTCTCTCGATGGCTACTGGGCCAACATGGATTCGCTGGGGTCGGTGATTGACACGCCGCTGCAATCGCTGGGCGTGGTGGCACACAGCATCCGGGCCGTGGGTCTCGAAGAGATGGCCGCACTCAGGGACGAGGCCCAGCGCAGAGGTTTGGTATTCCACGTACACCTCGAGGAGCAGCGTCAGGAAATCGACGAGTCGATCGCGGCCTACGGCCATCCGCCCATGCAGTTGCTCAACGAACTGTTCGACTCGATGGACCGCGTCACCGGCGTGCACTGCACCCATACCCGGCCGGAAGATATGGAGCGGTTCCTTGCCGGCGGCGGCACCGTATGTCTTTGTCCCACCACGGAAGCCAACCTGGGTGACGGCATCGCTGACCTGGTTCACGTCTCGGCCGAACGGGGACGGATGTGTCTGGGCACCGATTCGAACGCGCGTATTTCCATGATGGAGGAAATGCGTTGGGTGGAGTACGTGCAGCGATTGGCCCACGAGAGCCGCGGAGTTCTGCGGGGACCCGATGGCGAAGTGGCGCGCCCGGTTTTCGAGATGGCCACCGTCAACGGCGCCCACGCGCTGGGCCTGGAGGCCGGGGTGATCGCCGCCGGTGCGCTGGCCGATTTCGCGGCCCTCGATTTAGACGCCGACCAGTTGATCGGCGCTGACGCCGCCACCCTGCTACCGACTTTCATTAGCGGGTCGGACGCAGCTGTTGTCGCTGAAGTGTGTGTCGGCGGTCAGTGGTTAGAGCTATAAACTCAATCACCACATAGCATTAGCACTTCGCAGGCAGCGGTATATGTTGCATGTTGCAACGTATTTCGCTACATTTGTGTGAGCGATGGTCGCTCGCCCAAGCGGAGGTTGCCGCCGATGTCACCAGAAAGTCTGATCATCCTCGAGTCGGGAGCCCGGGTGTCGTCCGCTCTGGTACTGGGGGTATTTCTAGTCGTGGCGGTGCGCACCGTGTTACAGAACCTGGACCGCCGGCGCGGCGCAGCCCAGGATGAAATGGACCGGTTACGCGGCGCGGTGCAGGATCTTGGTTGGCAGGTAGACCGGCTGCACGAGCGGCAAGTCGAACGACTGCGGAACCTGGAGCAGCGGCTGGACTTTGCCGAGCAACTTCTGGGACGGCCGGCAGCCTCGCTCGAGGCGCGGCACTAGCCACCCGCCATCACGGCGTCATTTCCGTCGGCCGCTTCTTCAACAGAAACACTCCCTCGCGCGAACTGGTCACCACTATCGTGCCGCTGGGGAAGTACGGATAGTTGCTCCAACTGCCGCCGAAGCCGGGGCCGTTGTCGCCGAAGGGCACGGTGTCGAAGTAGGCCACCTCTACGGGGTTTTCCGGGTCGCTGATGTCGAGTACCCGGAGACCACTGACGTAGTTGGACTGGTACATCAGGTCGCCGTGGACGTACAAGTTGTGGTCGCTCGACGTGGTGGTACCGAAGTGCTCCCGCACCATGATGGGATCGTCGAGATCGGAAAGATCCCATATCAACGTCCGCGTGCCCCGCATGTCCTGCGACAGCTCGTCGAGTTCGTCGTCCAGATAGAAGTAGCGGTGATCGTCCGTCAGCCATCCCTGATGAGCGTACCCG
>JBDHMR010000380.1:0-3840 GCA_039656035.1 Gemmatimonadota bacterium | reverse complement strand
GCGGATTAATAGCAGGTAGTGGATCCCTGGAACCAGCGCGAGAATGTCAACGGTGCGCGCGCTATCGGGCGGGAGTTGAAGGACGGCCTCCCGCACCTGGTCGGATGTCACCGAGAGCGAGTCGAGTGGAAGATCGGCGAGCACCTCTCCTAGAGGCGACCACACTGCCAATCGGGCCGGGTACCCGTCGAGTCCCAGATCGGACGCGCGCCAACGGGCAAATAGTTCGGCGGCGGAGGCGGGTTCCGATTGTTCCGCCAAGCGATCGCCAAGCCGTTCCAGTGACGCAATCGTCAGCGGATCGGGATCGGCGCCGAGTTGCTGTACGTCGCGCCGGGCCACGTTGACGGCGCCTTCCAGCACCGCGCCCCAAGTGACCATCGCCGCGGCGCTCCCGGCAACCACGGCGACGGCAATGGCGGTGGCTCGTCGCGGCGCGGGCATGACGACCAGAAAGAGCGGAGGGATCCACAACAGGGTGTAGTAAGGCGGCCATCCCATTTGCCACAGGAACGTCCCGATGACGGTGGCGACCAGAGCCAACACGACACCGAGCGTCAGCCTGATCTTCCAACCGGACCCTTCGATGTCTTTGGGGCCCCTGAACATCGACGCAGCTATGAAGAAGAGTCCCGAAGCGGCCACCACCATCATGAACTGCCACGTTAGCCACAGGGTGAGCGACACACCGTCACGTGGCGGGGTTATGCCGCGCCCAAGTTCGCGATACAGGTCGGGGGCGGTTATCAGGGCTGCCACACCGATGAATATCCCGAACCAGGTACGCGGCAGCCGGCGGCGCCAGAGCGCAATACCGATGATGGTCACGACCGTGGCCGTGGCGGCCATCATCCCCACTGAAGTGGAGAACGGTCCGACCAGCGGGCGGAAGAACGTAGCGGGGGAAAACAGCTCCCCCAGGCCGAGGGCGTCACCAAACGGCGCCCTTAGGAGGACGAGGAGTTGTGCCAGGATCAGCGCGTAACGTCCTGAGGTCGGCACCACGACCAGGCCCGCCAAGAATACGACTAGCAGCAGCAAGGCCGCAGCGGATCGGCCCTGCCTGAGAACCCATTCCTTGGCGGCCCCCTGTTCCAGCGGCACCGGTTTGACGCTGAAGAGGATCCTGGGACCGGCGGTGGTGGGTTCGGTGTAGTGGTAAACGTCCGGGTCGTCCTGGGGCGCTTGACCTGGAGGATAGACCTCGAGGCCCACCCGCGAATCGGCGCGGAACACGGCGGCCAGACTTTGCCCGGCGTCCGCGGTGACCTCGTCGGCCGCGACCAGTACCGTGGCCAGGATGGGCCAGCCATTCTCAGAGTGGCGCCGCATCTCCAAGAGGAGATAATATCTGTTCCAGCGTACGGAGATCGAATCGCCGAATGGCGCAGGGGCCAGACGATGGCTCCCGGCCCAGGCCCAGGGAGACCCGTCGGGCCGAAAAATGGACACCGCGTACTCGGGCCCGCCGGCGGCCAACGACCCGGCGAGATGGGCAAACGCTTCCGCCTGCTCCAGGGAAGCGGCGGTGGATCCGGCACGGGTGAGCCGGTCCACCTCGTCATGGGCGTCCTGCAGGTAGACGCGGAGCCGGCTGGAAGCCCGGACCAGGCTCTCTTCGCGGACCGATTCCCAGCGGGACTCGACCGAGGCCAGACGCCATTGGGCCAGACCCATGACGACGAGTAAGCCAGTTGCGGCAACCTGCAGCACCCGGCGGCTCCACGTCCGCGGCGACCAGTACCGCCACCAAAGGACCGCGACGACCGCCCCGGCGGCGACCAACCATATTCGGCCGGGCTGGCGCAACCATTCCCCAGCCAGGATCATCAAAGCAGTCAGGAGGAGCCAATCCCAGCGATGACGATGCCTCATGAGCAGGGACCCTGGCGTCTAAAGGAAATGACCCCTGATGACGCCGACGATCGTCTCGGGCGACACCCATGCCTGATAGTGCCCGTAGGAAGTACCGAGGAGCACGGCCCGCACCTACCGGTCGGAGGCGACACGATCATTGTCGAGCGATTGGCTGACGATCTCTCGGTCCGCACCGGCATGGTTCGGGCTCCGACGGTGGAATTCGGCGTCAATCTGACGCAAATGCATCCGGGCACACTTACCGCCGGGCTGCAGCGAAAGACCCTGCACCGGGTCATGAACGAACTTATCGAATCGTGGGAGATTGGGGCAGGGATCACTGAGTTTCTGATAGTGACGGCAGAGGGGTACGAACCACACCAGGAAGCGTTGAGCACGATTATCGTTCAACAGGCGGAAGTGAAAGTGGTGGACATCTTCGCACTCGATTTCGGTGACTTGCTCGAAGGACCCGAGGGCCCGGAGCACGGTGGCGAACTCGACACATCGCTGCTGCTATACATCGCCCCGAACCTGGTGAAGATGGACTACGCCAAGGATAGAGCCCCGTCGGCCAAGACCAAGGCCCGCTACCGTCGCGGGGGCAAGGCGCCGCATCTCAGCGTTCCCGGGGAGGCCACCGGGTACCCTACGCTGGCATCGGCATCGAAAGGGGCAGTTCTGTACAGCTTCATTCTAGACCGTATCCTCGACCGCGTGGTCAAGCAGACGACATGAACCGGAATCAGATCTACCAAATGGGCCTGGCCCTCATGGTGGCCTTTGTTCTCGATCCGTCGCTCGGGCACCGAAATTGGACGAGAGGAGTTCACCATTACCTCCGGAAGGGGGCCGGACGGGAAGACGGCGGGAACGACCATTTCTGCCGTGGCCCGGTTCCCCGCCCTCGCCCCGACCACGACCATCACCACCGTGCTGGAACGGAGCCTCAACGGCCGCTTCACGGTGTTCCAGCTGGAATACGAAGCACCAGGAGTTTCGGAGCAGTATCTGGGAGCACAGGACCGGGGTCGAATCACCATCCATCGCTTTTCAGCGGAGGCGCGGGAGGCCCGCCAGTTCCCCGGTGGCGATGCCGCCTACGTCATGATGGACAGCGTGTATGCCATGCACCAGGTGCTGGTCGACCTGGCTACTATGGAAGGCACCGCGGCCACCGTTTATCTGGCCCGGGACGGTACCCGCCGCCGGATTACCGCCACTCTGGGTGACGGACAAACCGTCCAACTCGGCGGTGACGTCCAGGCCACCATCCTGCTCGATTCGGCCAACCGGATCATGAGAATCGAATTCCCCGGCACCTCTGTCACGGCGATTCGGCTGAACGACTGAGTTCAACCTGCTACATCCACGCTAAGTCGTTATCATGTCAAGACAAAGGCAGCCGTCACAAGGTGAAACCTAGGCGGTCTTTGCCCCGTATGTTCGGATGTTCTCATCTTCAATTTCCTGGAAGGAACGATCATGCGCCGTTGGAATACGTTCGTTGTGGCGTGTATTGCGCTCCCCGCGGCGGCGGCAGCGCAGGACCCGGCCGTAACGCGCCCGTCCCTAGCCCCCAAGCCACCGATCCAGGCTACCATCAGCCTGCAGGCAGCTATCGATCAGGCCAGGGCCAACAGCCCGGCGTATAGGCAGGTACTCAACAATGAAGGCCCGGCCGACTGGGCTGTGCGTAACGCCTGGAGTTCGCTGTTTCTCCCGTCGCTCTCCGTGTCCGGGGGCATGAGCTACACGGGCACCGGCGAATCGAGATTCGGCGGTGGTCTTACCAACCGGTCTCCAGCGTTCGTCAGTTCCAACTACTTCATGGGCCTCAACTATTCCCTGACCGGCCGCACGGTAACCGGTCCGGGACTGGAAAAGGCCAACGCTCGCGCGGTCCAGGCCGACATCAACAACGCGGACGTGGCCCTGGTGGGGAACATCACCGACCAGTACCTGGTGGTGTTGCAAGCCTCC
>JBDHMR010000379.1:0-2796 GCA_039656035.1 Gemmatimonadota bacterium | reverse complement strand
CCGAGGTCTTCTTCGGTCTGGTCCAGGATTTCCTTTCAGGCATGTGGATCTGGATCAAGGACAACGGTCCCACGGTGCTGACTAGGCTGTTGATCCTCGTCGGTGTCACGCTGCTGTTCCGCTGGGGATTCAGTCTGCTGTGGCGCTTTCTGCGGTTTAGCGGAATCCTCAAGATGCGCCGCCTTCTGGCCGACATGACGGGCCGCATGGTCCGGCCGACCGGGACCTTCGTCGGGCTGGTCGTGGGCTTCTCCATGCTGGGGGTCAACCCGGCAACGCTGGTCACCGGCGTTGGGGTGGCGGGCATCATCATCGGCCTGGCACTGCAGGACTCCATGGCCAATCTCGCGGCCGGTTTCTTCATTCTCATGTACCGGCCCTACGACGAGGGCGACATCGTCAGCGCGGGGAGCGTAGTCGGGACCGTCAAGGAGATGGGGCTGGCCAACACCACCATCATCACCTTCGACCGCAGGCGATTGTACGTGCCCAACCGCAAGATCTGGAGTGAAGTGATCGAGAATCGCTCGGCCGAGCCGATCCGCAGGGTCGAGGCGATGGTGAAGGTTGGCTACGCCCAGAACCTCGATCGAGCCTTTGGCGCCATTCGCAGCCTGCTGGAGGAACACGAGGTGGTGCTCAGCGATCCCGAGCCGCTGTTGTACGTCAAGGACTTCGGTGACTCATGGCTCGACGTGGCGGTGTGGTGCTACGTGCCGACCACCGAATGGTGGGCTACTACGTCGAGTCTTCCGCGGCTCATCCGGCTGAAATTCGAGGAAGAAGGAATCGAGATCCCGGTGCCCAGCCGAGAAATCGTGACACCCGGCCGCGGCGATTCGGATGATGTTGTTACTGTGACCCGGGACAGCCAACCCAGCGCATGACTTAGCAAGATCGTCATCCCATTCGATCGGAGTAGGCCATGAACATCAAGCACCTGAGCGCCGGACTGTCGTTCGAGGGAAAGGTCTCCGGACGCCGGCAGACCTATTACGTCTTCTCCAGTCCCAAGGCCTACTTCGTTTTCTCCTTCTCCCGCTCCAAGCCCAAAGCCGGCTACTTCAACATGGTCTCCAAAGAGGCCTACACCTACGTCCGCAGACTGACCCGCGGTCGGCAGGGCGTCACCTCGCAGGACGTCAACCGGCGTGCCCGCACCCGCAAACACATCGGTTCCCCGCTCGAAGCCCTGAACGTGCTGTACGTGATGGTAGCCCTCGGTGAGGCCAAGATCGACCAGCGGCACACCGGGATTCAGTTGTTCTTCAATGTGACTGACTGACGTCAGGCGGACAGGCGGTCAGACGGTCGTGGGGCCGACGACCAGGGCATAGAGTAGATCCCTTAGTCTCTCCTCTTTTCCCTCTTAGTCCTCGTCACCATCCCCCCAGATCACGTCAAGGGTAACGGGCCTAGCCGAACCTCCCAGTGTTCGCTAGCCTTGGAGTATCATGATATCTCGCCCGGGGGCCATACCCCCATCGGATAAGCTCGTTACCCTCGTGATGCTGGACGGGGCCCGGCCGGATGTGTTCGATCGGCTGGTCGCCGCCGGCGATCTGCCCACGATCAGCCGTCACGTGCTCGAGCCGGGTGGCCGGGTCCCGGCCACGACGGTGTTTCCCTCGACCACCGGTATCGCCTACCTCCCGTTTCTCACCGGCTGCTATCCCGGAACGTGTCAGGTGCCGGGAACGAGATGGATGGATGTAGCACGCTACCAAGGCCGCTGGATGCGTGATCGCGAGTATGTCCGGAGCTACTGTGGTTACCAAGGTGGCATGCTGAACAGCGATGTCCCCGACTCCGTGCTCTCGATGTTCGACATCGAAAAGGACAGTACCGCCATCTGCAGCCCATTCACCCGGGGACTCGGCGAAGGACGCCATCGCAGAGCCGCGACCCGCTTGGTCTATGGCACCGCGGCGCACTACAACTGCAACTATGAACCTCTTGATCGCGCGGTCTGCCAGGAAATGGTCGAGCAGGCACGGCAAAGGCCCCGCTTCATGTTCGCCGTGCTTCCCGGAATTGATGGCGTGGCTCACCTGCGGCATCCTGAACACCCACGTGTGCTGGCGCTCTACCGCGAATTCGATCGCGATCTGGGCCGCTACCTGGCCGCGGTCGGGAATGACACGGATCACCTGCTGATGCTGGTGAGCGATCACGGATTCTCGCGGATAGATCGCCATGTGGACATCGCGCTGGAGCTGGAAGCTATCGGCGTTCCCACGCTGCGCCATCCGGTTCTGTGGCGGCGCCGTCCCAGGGCTGCCGTCATGGTGTCGGGCAACGCTTCTGCGCAGGTCTATCTGGCGCCCGGCACGCCCCGGTCACCGCGATATCCGTTGTCGGCCATCGAGGGCGGTGAGATCGAGGGAATCCCCAAGATTCTGGTCGATCACCTGGCAAACCTTCAAGGAGTGGCCTTCGTCGCCGCGGTCGAGGGCGAGGATGTCGTGGTCGTTTCGGCATCGGGGAGAGCGCGGATCACTACCCAGGAAAACACCATCGGCTACGCGCCGGAAACCGGTGATGCCCTGGGGTATGGACCCACGCCCCAGCGGCACGACTCAGATGGTTGGTTGCGGGCCACGATCGACAGCCCGCATCCTGACGGCCCGGTACAACTGCTCCAATTGTTCGGCAGCCATCGGACAGGCGACCTCATCGTTTCGGCCGAGCCGGGGACCGATCTCCGGACAGACTGGGAGTTCCCGGAACACAAGGCAGGCCACGGAAGCCTGGCGGCGGACCAGATGCTGTGCCTGGCGGCCATCAACCGACCGG
>JBDHMR010000378.1:0-4429 GCA_039656035.1 Gemmatimonadota bacterium | reverse complement strand
CTGACAGATTTGCCGGCGGTACCGGTGCCATATTGGCCGGGCTTCCCCGGGCCGGTAGTCGCGGTGCGGTCGAGAGCACGGTTGTCGGAGGAGTACCGTTGGTCAGGGTGATCATCGCACCAACCGACTGGCCGGAGTGGGACTCACCGCCGGCCATTGTCGTCGGACGGTAGCAGCCGGTCCTAGGTCTCCCCGGTCAGTTCTTCCCGTTCCCGGCGAGCCATCGCCAGTGCCTTGGTCGACGCCGAGGCGATTTCCAGAATCGTCCCCAGAAATGATATCCCCAGCGTGATCTCACGGTTGGTGAACGACCGAGCCATGGCTCTGGTGGCGTTGGACCCCGCAGGGATAACCTCGGCCAACGAGTTGGCGACGCGGGCACCAATCAAGGCTGGGCGCTCGGGTCGGTTTCCTCCGACGGCTGGAAGCGAGGGGTTGGACATTTTTTTGGCTCCAGAGTGGTTGGAGTTGGAACATGGGGTTGGTTCATGGGTGGGCTGTAATCAGAAAGCAGGGGGAGGGAGCCAAAAAGGCGAGGGCAGCGCGGGCAGCGGGAGCAGCGGGGGCGGAAGCGAGGGCAGCGTGGGCAGCGGGAGCAGCGGGGGCAGGCAACAGCGAGGGGCGGTGTTTGGGTTGTTGCTGCGTTGGAATGGTACGGTGGCTTAGGGTGTCCTTTCCTACCTTGTCGATATGCCTGTCACGTCGAAGAGGCGACATGAGCGTGCTGGAAAACGGTACTCCGATCTTAAGGCGTGGCAGGCATGTCACGCCCTAGTGCTGGCCATTTACCAGAAGACTTCTTGCTGGCCGGAGCGGGAGAAGTACGGACTCACGGGGCAAATCAGGAGGGCGGCGGTTTCCTCAGCGGTGAACATCGCGGAGGGATCCGCCAAGGCGTCTCGCGCAGAATTCAGGAGGTACTTGAATATTTCTCTCGGATCTCTGACCGAAGCGGCCTGCCTCCTCGAGTTGGCCCGAGACCTCCGTCTACTCGATCAATCGACGTTCTGTGAACTTGAGATCGCCAGAGACCACGCCGGCAAACTCACCTGGGGACTCTATCGATCCTTGAAGTAACAATCACGGCAGCGGCTGCGCCTTCGAACCCAGTAGTAAGGCCGCTGTTGTTGTTAACTGCCCTCGCTGCTCCCGCAGCCCTCGCCGCCCCCGCTTTCGTCCCCGCTGCCCCACCTATTCGTCTACCTCGCCAGCAAGTTCAGCGCAAAAGCTATCAACCCCACGATTCCCCCCAACACATAGCCCAGCCGCACGATCAACTTCAGTTCCTTGTCGGTAACCCGTTTGACGATTTCTTCCATTCGCTCGGTGGAGAATCCCAGCACCTTCTGCTCGACCATGTCCTGCACGTTGAATTGCTCCACTATGCGGGGCACCTGGTTCTGGGTCCATGTCCATGCGGCCGTTGCCACGCTGCCACCCAACGCTTGCCGGGCTCGCCCGACAAGGCATCTCCAATCACCTTGGCCACCTGTTCCGGGGGTACCACGTCGATGACGTCTCCCCAGGTTCGCTGTTCGGCGGCGTCTAGGGCGCGGTCTACCGTCTTGGCGATGACGGCCCGGGTCCCCTCGTCGCGGGTGACCTTGATCAACCACTCGACCAGCGTGTCCTCGAGTCCTTCCCGCTTGTCGTCTCCTAACCGCCGAATCCGTTCCCCGAGTGGAATGCGCAGGAAATTGACGACGGCGTCATTCACGGCTTTGCTGAGCTGCGCCCGCATCTCTGGCGAGGTCATGGTGGCGGCGAAGCGTTCGAATCCGTCGGCCTCCAGACCATCTAGCAACCGCTTGAAGGTCGAGTCGGTGACCATGATCTTGGCGATGAGCCGTTCGTGGAGCAGCATGTCGCGTACCGAACGATCGAAGGCCTGGTGCAGCGCTTCCTGAATACGCCCCTTGGCCTCCGGGTCGCTCAAGACGGAGCCGATGCGTTCCAGGGCCACCGGGAGGTAGTCGGTGATTCCTTGTTCTACCGCGCCGATGATGCCGGGCGGCATGCGCTCCAACAGGGCAGTGTCGTCCTGCGCCATGTTGTCGAGCTGGCTGTGTACGAAACGCTTGAGCGTCTTGGCCAACTCCTCACCATCGGCCAATTGGGAGACCCATTGTTCCACTTTTTGGTGGAGCGTCTCCCGCCGTGCGGCGGTTAGGACCTCCGATAGAGGCCGGTCGCCGACGTCGTCCCGCAGCTTGGTCACCACGCCGGCAACCAGGACGGCGAAGTCGTCGCCTGCCGTGTAGTCGGCCAACTTGTTGGCGGCGCCCGTGCCAAGCGATCCGAGGGCATCGTGCATCGCCTCGGCAAGCTCGGGAGAGAGCTGATCCCTGATAGGCCCGCGCTCTGCTTCGAGGATGTTGCTGACGATACCCCCGATGGCGCCCAGGAACGCCTCGCGGACCTCGGGCGTGTCCATCCGCCTGGTCACATCCTCGGCTGTCAGCAGCTTCTCTCCCACCGTCTTGCCGATGCTCTTGGCCAGCCGCGGCTTGTTCTTGGGAATGGCGCCAATGAGGGTGAACGGTCCCCACCCACGTTTCTCATATGGATGGAACAGCATCCAGATGGCGATGGCGTTCGTCAGGCCGCCCGATAGAGCGCCGACCAGGACCGTTGCGCCGCCGAGGAGGAGAGTTGGGGTGTCCATGGGGAGGAAAGTAAGCGGGGGCGTGGAAGCGGGGGCAGCGAGGGCAGTGGGGCGGTAACCGGCGGTAGTAGGTCGGAGTTGCACGGCCCCCGCTGCTCCCGCTGCCCTCGCTGCCCCCGCTTCCGTCCCCGCTTCCACCCCCGCTGCCCTCGCTTGTTTCTCCCCCCTAACTGCCGTATCTTGCAAGGCTTATGTTCGACGAGCTGTCTTCGAAACTGACCGATACGCTGCGGCGACTGGCCCGGCGTGGGGTGCTCACGGAAGAGGCGGTCACCGAGGGGCTGAGGGAGATCCGGCGGATCCTCCTGGAGGCCGATGTCAGCTTCGATCTGACCAGGAAATTCCTGGAGCGGGTCAAGGCCAAGGCAGTCGGCATCACGGCCCTGAAGTCGGTTCGGCCCGGCGAACAGTTGGTCAAGGTGGTGTACGAGGAGCTGGTGGTACTGTTGGGCGAGAAGCAGGCGCCCATCGCCTTTGCCTCGGTGCCGCCGACGGTGGTTTTGCTGGTCGGGCTGCAGGGCTCGGGGAAGACCACCACCGCGGGCAAGCTGGCCAAGCGGCTCAAGATGGAGCAGAAGGCTCCGTTTCTGGTAGCGGCTGACGTGTACCGCCCGGCGGCGATCGACCAGCTGGTTACCGTGGCCGAGCAAGTACAGGTCGGGGTACACGCCGAGCCGGGCGAGCAGGACGTGGTCGGCATCGTCCGCCGGGGGTTGGAGGCCGCCACCAAGGCCAGGGCGCGCACGGTCATCGTCGACACCGCCGGCCGGTTGCAGATCGACGACGCCATGATGAATGAACTGGCGCGGCTCAAGGAGGCGGTAAGCCCCCACGAGATCCTGCTGGTGGCGGACGGCATGACCGGGCAGGACGCGGTGCGCATCGCCTCCGGGTTCCACGAGGCACTGGGGATCACCGGAGTGATCCTCACCAAGATGGATGGTGACGCCCGCGGCGGCGCGGCGTTGTCGATATACGGAGTCACCAAGGCGCCGATCAAGTACATCGGCGTCGGTGAGAAGATGGACGCTCTGGAGCCGTTCATTCCGGAACGGCTGGCGGGACGGATTCTCCAGCAGGGCGACATCCTCACGTTGGTCGAGAAGGCGCAGACGGCGGTCGACGAGAAGGAAGCCGAGCGGCTGGCCAAGAAGGTAAAATCCAAGAAGGGCCTCGATCTCGAGGATTTCTTGCGGGCCATGCGTCAGATGCAGAAGATGGGGCCGCTCAAGAACGTGTTGGGGATGCTGCCGGGGATGAATCCGGCGATGCTCAAGAAGGCCAACGTGAGTGAGGATCGACTCAAGCACATCGAGGCGATCATCCTCTCGATGACGCCCAAGGAGCGGTCCGATCCGACGCTGCTCAACGGGTCCCGGCGGGCGCGCATCGCCAAGGGTTCGGGACGGACGGTTCAGGAAGTGAACCGGCTGATGTAAGTTCATGAAGGGTGCCGGGAAGTCCGGTGGCGGGCAAATGCCGTTTGGCGCCGGGTTCACCGGCTAGACAACAGAGGACGAAGGCAATGGCAACACGGATCCGTTTGCGTCGTATGGGACGCAAGAAGCTACCGTTCTACCGTATCGTGGTGACCGACAAGGCCGCGCCGCGGGACGGTCGTTTCATCGAGGTGCTGGGGACCTACGATCCCCGCGCCAAGGGCGAGCAAGTGACGCTCGACACAGAGAAGGCAAAGACCTGGCTGGCCAATGGCGCGACCCCGTCCGACACGGTGGCGTCGCTCCTGCGGAAGGCCGGAGTTCT
>JBDHMR010000377.1:0-2808 GCA_039656035.1 Gemmatimonadota bacterium | reverse complement strand
GTCGTACCCTCTCCCGCCAGAAACCAAAGACCGGCCCGAAGTGTTCCGTGTGCCGGGCGTCCCGTTCTTTCTGTACCCCGACGTGCAGTTCGCCTTACCACGGCAGGGAGGCATCCTCGAGGACGCGCGCGCCTTCAATCCCGATCTTGTCCACGTCGCCACCGAATTTTCCATGGGTGTTACGGGAATCAAGGTTGCCAAGGCGCTCGGCATCCCGGCCATCGCTTCGGCTCACACCGACTACGAACAGTACGCTTCACGGTACTACAAGGTCGGCTGGGCCATCCGCGCCGGTTGGCACTACATGCGCTGGTTCTACGGCCAGACCGAGATGGTGTTGTGCCCCACTCAGTTTTTCGAGCGGCATCTCAACAATAGAGGTGTTGCCAACACTGGCATCTGGAGTCGCGGGATCGATTCGACGAGCTTCCATCCCCGCTTCCGCCGGAGCGAGTACCGCGCGGCCTTCGGAGCCAGGGAGCAGGACGTGGTGGTGACCTACGTGGGCCGGATCGCCCGCGAGAAGAATCTTCGCCTGTTGCTCGACGCCTGGGAACTCCTCGGCACCCGCCGCCGCAACGCTCAACTGGTGTTGGTCGGCCGGGGGCCCTTGGAAGACGAGATCCGCCGGCGTGGCGTGCCTGGCGTACACCTGGTCGGCCTGAAGCAGGGGGTCGAATTGTCCACGGCGTATGCCTCGGCCGACCTGTTTGCCTTTCCTTCTACCACCGAGACCTTCGGCAACGTCCTCCTCGAGGCAATGGCGTCGGGCCTGCCGTCCCTGGTGGCAGCGGCCGGTGGCGTGCTCGAATTCTCCCGGCACGGGGCCAACAGCTGGTTGGTCCAGCCGGATTCCACCGACGCGCTGATCGAAGGATTGGAGCGTTTGCTGAGTGACGGCGAGCTACGGGGACACTTGGCGGTGGGCGCGATCGAAACTGCCAGGGGTCGGTCGTGGACCGGTGTCGACGCCGACCTCATGGCCGACTATCGCGAAGTGATCGCCCGGCGCACCATCGTCCGCGCCGCCTGAGGTAATGTCCTAACCGTCCGACCCGAGCACCAGTTCTCGCAGTTCCTCGGGGCCCTCGAGCCAGTAATTGGGCGAGGTTCCTTCCAGGTCCTCCCGGCCGAATGGCCCCCACAACACCGCGCCCGTGGCCACCCCCGCGGCGCGGCCCGACTCCATGTCGTGCACGCTGTCCCCCACGAACAAGGTCCGGCCGACGTCGGCGTCGAGTTCCCGTAGCGCCCGGTGAACCGGCTCGGGATGAGGCTTCGGCCGCTCCACGTCGTCGGCGCAGACCAGCAGATCGAACATCGAGTCCAATCCGGCGAGCCTGAGCCCGCGGCCAGCCCCTTGGCGATTCTTGCTGGTGACCAGACCCGTGCGACAGCCTGCTTCCCGCAGGTCGATCACCACATCGACGATCCCCGGGTAGGGTTTAACGGCGGTGTCGTGATGCGTCAGATTGTACTCACGATAGGTCAGGGTCATCGCCGCGAGGAGCCCTTCGTCCCCGGCCCAGTCGGCGAATTGTGCTTTGAGAGGTGTCCCCAGCCCAGCGAGCCAGTGCGCGTCGGTTCGCGGTGGAAAGCCGTGCGCCCGCAGCGTGTGATGGTAGCTGTCGAGGATCAGTCGGACGGAGTCGATGAGGGTTCCGTCGAGGTCGTAGAGGACGGTGTCGAATCTTGGCATGCGGGCAACGTAGTGGGCAGCGTACCTGCTCGCCAGGGAGCACGCTCGAGTCCTGACGCACACCCTTGGCGCAGAATTGGGTGCAGCATTGCCTGGTTCCGCGTGGGACCGAACCACTACGTGCGACTGGTTGTCGCCGAGGTCGGTCGGCTTCCCCGTCAAGTCCGGCTCGTCAAATAGTCCCTTCAACCAACCCTCAAGGTTACCGGGGGATAAGAGACAGAGGGTGAAATCCTGTTCACTTTGGGTTGGAGCAGACGTTCTGACGAGGTGGTCGGTGCGCTGTGACTCGCCGGATTCAGTTGCGATCCGCAGTGTGGAAGCTTAGTGTGGGCTGCGGCAATGCCTGAACGGATGCTTAGGCCAATTGAGTGAGAGAGACGATAGTCGTTGACTGCGCGGTTTGGAGGTTGTCAGCCAGCGCCAATAGCGTGATCACTTGGCCCATGATGGGAACACATCGATTGCTGGGTGGTTCGTCAGGTTGTTGAGGTCGGACCCGTCAAGTTGGACCGACCATAGGTCCCCATCGCCCTCAACAACGATCCGACTGCCGTCGGGACTCCAAGTCCCTAGGCCGGGGATGAAGGGCAGAGGCACCATTCTCCCATTCGATCCGTCAGGGTCGATGAGGTAAAGCGCCCTCAAGACGTTCGGCTGACTACGCCCGCTTCGGATGGCGAGGGTGGATCCGTCTGGGCTCCAACCGATCGGCTCCTCGTTACTGGCTCTGTCGGAGATATTCACCGGTGGCAGGCCGTCAAGATGGGTTACGTAGACCTGAAAATTCCCATCGCGAGTCGACCAGAAAGCGATACCCGATCCGTTCGCACCCCAGTTGGGACTCCCATCTTGAGCGGGGTCGCTAGTAATTTGCGTCGGGTTGCTGCCGTCGCTGTCCATGACGAAAATGTCCCATTGGTACTGCGTCGCGGATCGGTCTGAGTGGAACGCGATTTGGGTGCCGTCCGGCGACCATACTGGGCTTTGATCATTGGCTGAGTTACGCGTGAGATTCGTAGCCTCCGATCCATCCACCCGAGATTTCCATATCTCCCCAACAACGTGATAGAGGATCCACTCTCCATTTGGGGAGACGCTCGGGTTCG
>JBDHMR010000376.1:0-2810 GCA_039656035.1 Gemmatimonadota bacterium | reverse complement strand
TGACGGCTGCCTGTCCGGTGTACGGCCTGTTGGGGTGGAGTACTAGAAGGAAATCTCGCTCGGGGCTCGAACAGCCCCCGGGCCAATCAGGGGACGCCGGCCCCGAGAATAACGATCGAACGTGGCCGCCAAAGGAACCACCGCCCTGGAGACCGTCCGACAAGGAGTAGTGAGATGTCCGGCAGGTCTAGGACGACTCGCTGACCGCGGCCATCTCGGCCGTATCCCCCAGGCCCAGTAGCCGGCCGCGACGCGTAAGGATCAGGACCGTGAGTACGATCACGGGCAGGAACATCACCGCCTCGGTGAGCACCGTGGGAATCCCCTGCCAGGTGAAGTACCCCGCGAAACTCTCCGACCCACGAAGCGGCTGCCACGAGAAGGCGTAGCGGGCATCGCTGATGGGCCACCAGAGGGCCGGGCCACGTCCGTGGCGGGTGAAGGCGTCGAGGACCCCATGAGATGCCATGGCCAGGAAGGACATTCCTCCAAGCAGCAGCCGGTAGGGCCGTTTCCCGAGCGCCAGTGCCACGATCAGGCCTACCAGCGCCGCGAATGGCAAGGCGTGGGAAAGCACCCGGTGCTCCAGCGGGGTACCCCTCGGGTTGAAGGGAATGGCCAACAGATCCAGGTCCGGTGCCACGGCCAAGCCGGCAAAGGCCGCCATTGCAGGTAGCGGCTTGGTGTCGGTAACGCGAGAGTAGACCGCCCCAATCAGGGCTCCGGTCGCCAGATGTCCGATGCTTGCCATGTGCCCTGCGGAGTTCCGGGGTGGAGGTTGTTCGCGAGCCCGGAAACTAATGGAAGATTCATGCCAGTGCAGGGCCGGAAGATCAGCGCCGCAGGCGCTCCCGGGCCTCGCTGAATCGTAGCAGTGGTACGGGAATGACCAGGTTCCCCGCCCCGGCGAATTCGAGGACGACGGACAGCGTGTCCCCCGGCGCGGCCACGATGTGGACGTCCCCCGTCATCACGTGGTGACCACCCAGGCCCAGCTGGAGGACTTCCCCCGCGGGAATGGTGAGCGAGTCGAGCCGCTCCATTCCGGTCGGCCCGGCGGAGTGCAGTTGGAGGGCCTCTCCACTCGCCAGGCTGATTGCACGGAGGACTTCGTCCACCTCCCCTGTGTTGGCTACCCTGAATCCGATAGTGACCGGCCCGTCCCCGGTTGTGCGCCAAGCCGCCGGGGAGGTCACCACCATGTGACCCTGAGGGTACCGGGGGCCGTCCGCGCCGGTGCAGGCGGCAACCAGCACCACTAGTACCGCTGTAGCAGTGAGTCGCATGTCAGGTCGCCGCCGTCGCCGCCTGGGCCTGGCGCTCCTGCAGTTGCTTGGCGGCGGCCTCGATGCCGCTGCTACCCTGCTCCGTCAGGATGGACGCCAATCCCAATCCCAGCCCCTTCAGTTTGTTACACCACAAGATGGTGCCCGCGTGAGGTTCCAGGCCGTACAGTTCCCCCTTGGTAGCGCCATAAACGCGAGTGCCGTCCTGGCCCACGGTGACGAGATCGCCACCCTTGAGCTTGGTGCGCCACAGTTCCTTTCCGGTTCCGCTGTCGATGGCCACCACGTGTCCCTTGATACCGAGATAGACACAGTCCTTTCGCAGTCCAGCCATGATGAGTCCCCTTGTGCCGTGCCGGCGGTTCAGTCGCTGGTTAGCGTTGCCAGGAATGGTTCGATCGTGTCCCACTGATCGTTGGCGTCGTCGTATCCCAATTCCATGAGCGGAACGGTGTACGCCGGATCGAACAGCAGGTAGCTGAGAAAGTCCGACGCCCCCTCCCGTTGGCCACCGATGGTTTCGACCAACGCTCGTATCGAGGGTGGCAGCCGTTTGAAGTGTGGCCGGGCCAGGGCGCCGAGGTCCATGGAAGGACGGACCATCAACAGGTCGATCGGGCGGAGTTTCTCTGGGTTAGGCTGGCCCGCCGGTACCATTTCGAGCAACTGGTTGACCCGTTCAAGCCGCTCGGCGTCGGCGTCGAGAGCGTCGAGGAACAGCGAATTGAACATCAAGCCGATGGCTTGGGCGGCCGACGGGTATTCCTCCAGGCTGGGAGGCGGCTGCACCTTGTCCCACGCCGGCCGCATACCGATAGCCAGAATGTGGCTCGCTCCCAGGTGGACCGCCGGCGCCAGGGGAGCCGCCTGACGGACACTGCCGTCTCCGTAAAAGTGGTCCTCGATTTTGACGGCTGGAAAGACCAGCGGGATCGCGGCCGACGCCATCACGTGGTCCCAGGTCAGCGAGGTACGGATGGCCCGGCGCTGGGCACGGTGCCACAAGGGGCAGCGGCCGCCGTCCTGCACGAAGGTGATGGTCTCGCCCGAGCCGTAGCAGGTGGCGCTCAGGGCTGCGGCCCGCACCCTCCCCGCCGTGAGATTCGTTTCGATACCCTCTAGCTGTAACCTCTCGCTCAGGAACTGGCACAGAGGACTCATGTCGAGCAGGCCGTGCACTACCGATTCGCGGCGGCGCAGCACCAAACGCCCTAGCCAGCGGAAGGCGGCGGTGGCCAGACTGGTGTACTGGATCCGATATACCCGGTCGAAGGTGAGTTCACTCCACTCGCAGCGCAGTTCCTCGACCGCGTCCCGAAACGAGCCGGTGTGTGCCGCGAGCGCCATGGTGTTGATGGCCCCGGCGGACACCCCGGTGATAATGGAAGCGTTGAGGCTGGGGACCCGATCAGTGAGCGCCGCCAGCACGCCGACCTGATAGGATGCCCGTGCACCGCCGCCCGACAGGACGACAGCCAAGGTGGGTTCGGGCTTGGACGGAACGCTCAGGTTCAACTCCGGTTA
>JBDHMR010000375.1:0-2816 GCA_039656035.1 Gemmatimonadota bacterium | reverse complement strand
GCGGCCATGCTGTCGCCCTCGGCGATCTGGGCACCGCGGGCGTCCAGCTGGGTGTGAAGATCGGTCAGACGTTGCTGGCTTTGTCCCGTCAGCGCCTGCACCTGCAGCAGCTGCTGCGAAATGCTGTAGAGATCGCCGTCTAGGTCGCCGCGGAACGCGGCGAGCGTCCGACGCCCGGCCACCAGTGAATCGAGAATGTCCTGCTGGAGATTGATGACCTCGTTTAACTGAGCAGCCCGGGCCGAGTCCTGACGAGCGGTCCGGGCCTCCAGCGTGGCCACCTGTCGTTCAAGGCGTGCCACATCGCTCTTGAGGGCACAGCCCCCAAGAGCGACGAGCACTACCAGAAAACCTGAACGGACCTGCACCAACGTAGGTCCCTACCTGGGAGCGACGAGCTGGCCGGCCCCGGCCGTCAACTCGAACTCGTCCCGTCGGTTCTTGGCCCAGGCGTCTTCGGTCTGAGCCGGATCGAGCGGCCGTTCCTCACCGAACGACACGATGACGATGCGCGAGGCGTTTACGCCCTTGTTGACCAGGTAGCGCTTGGCCGACTCGGCTCGGCGATTGCCCAGGGCGAGGTTGTACTCGTCCGAGCCACGCTCATCGGCGTGCCCCGAAATACGCAGGCGCACCGCGGAGTTGGCCATCATGATCCCAGCCTTGCGGTCGAGGTTGGCCTCGTCGTCCATGCGGATGTCAGAGCGATCGAAGTCGAAGTTGATCATGTCATGCACCTCGGCCGTCAGCTGCGCCGTGAGCGCTGCGGCTGCGGCCATGGCTGCCTGCTCGGCTGCGCGACGCTCAGCTTCCGCCCGGGCACGCTCTGCGGCTGCGATGGAATCCCGGCGCATCTGCTCTTTGATGGCCGTGCTGTCGATCGCCGCTGGCGCGGGGGTTTCAGGTTCGGGTTGAGATCCGCCACACGCTGCCGCGACCAGGACTCCTGCCGCGAGCACGAAGAACTTCCGCCTCATGAGATACTCCGTTCTCAATGGTTCACACCTGCGGCCCCGCCAAAGCGGAGGGACCATGAAGGAAGTCGTACAGCATCCGGTGTTCCCAGTTGCCGGATGCGCCCAGTTTCGGTGTCGACGATCCACAGCTGCCGCCGACCGCTCCGGGTGGACACGAAAGCTACATGGCGACCATCGGGCGCCCAAGTCGGGTCTTCATTCCGGCCAGCCGATGTCAGCTGGCGCACTCGCCGACTCGCCAAATCCAGCAGGAAGACCTGGAAGCGGCCCTCCACGGCCCGGTGAAACGCTACCTGGGCTCCATCAGGCGACCACTGCGGCGCGAAAGAACTCCCAGTGGCGCCAAAATCGAACGAAGCCAGCAGTTCCTGGTCCGTGCCATCCGCCGACATCACGTAAATCTGAGGGGGGCCAGCCCGGGTGGAAACGAAGGCGATACGACGGCCATCGGGCGAGTACGTGGGAGATAGATTATCCGCATAGCGACCCACGGTCAACCTTTGCAGACAGCACATATTTCCAATATCCACCCTGTAAATATCGGTGCCGCCTTCCCCGGAGCGGGTATAGGCAAGGGTCCGCCCATCTGGCGAGAAGGCGGCGGCGTAGTTGAGCCCGTCTCGGGTATTGGGAACGGTCACGGTCGAGCCACTAGCCAGAAACAGCATCTGGAGGCTCCCCGTCCCTTCACTGAACCGAGTGTAGGCGATCCGGCGTCCATCCGGTGACCACGTTGGTGACAGTACGGCTTCGTCGGCGCCGGTGAGGGGCTGATTTCCGACCCCGTCACTGTCCACACTCCACAGCATCTTGCGCCCGACGTATACCAGCCGGCTGGCGGCGTACCCCGGGATTCCGGTGACCCACCGAACGATTTCGTCAGAAACCTGGTGGACAGCCATGCGAAACTCGGGAGCGTCCGGAGGCGGAAAGATGACCGTTTGATGGCTCCGCACCTCGCCCGCGTCAAGATCGTGGAGTCTGATAACCGTGGCACTCCCTGATGGCGTAAATTCTACGCCGTACTGGGCACCGAGCCTGCGGTACAGGTCGTAGTTCACGCTGCTCGAAGAGGCGCCGTCCTGATGATCTCCAACATAGATCAACTCGAACCGATCGCTGTAATCCAGATCACGCTGCAGAATCGAGCGGGCTGAGTCGAGTCCCGGGCCGGGAAATACCACTAGCCGTGGACGAATGCCCGGCGTGTACTCAATGCCGACTCGGACTCCCTGGTCGACCGGCGGCACGGAATCCTGGGCAGCCAGGTTCCCGGCGACCAATACCAACAGCACGGCGCCAAGCCAGCGGATCACGAGCCCCTCGGGGTAAAGAAGAAACTGACCGGCAGTATGTCCTCGTTGAAGCCGTCTGGCAGCGGACCAAACGCCCCGGAATTGGCGGCCGCCTCGATGGCCCCCTGAGCACCGAGGTCGAAGGTAAAGTTGCCGGAGCGGGTAATGAACCGGATATCGCTCACGCTTCCGTCTCGTTGGATGGTGAAGAACACTTCCGCCCGCAGGGCCGCGTTGGTCCGGGGACGATCCCAGCGACGATAGACCTGGGCCACGATGTTCTGGAGATACTGGGGATACTGGAACGTCAGGCCCGGGGTTTCGACAGTGGCCGGAGCGTTGCCGGTACTGGGAGTCTCATCCGGCAGCGGTTGCTCAGTGGGAGCAGTTTTTGGTGGAGGCTCGGTTTCCTTGGGCACGAGGACCGGGACCGGAACCGGTGGGTCGTCCTTGCGAACCTGGGGCTCGGGTGGCGCCTCCGGCGGGGGGTCTACTTTGCGAGGCGTAGCCTCAGGTGCCCTCCGCGGCTTGGGTGGCGTCCTGG